>NZ_LGCW01000308.1:0-40949 GCF_001279365.1 Streptomyces sp. NRRL F-5755
TCACCTTCACCTCCCTCAAAGCCCACGACGGCGTCCGGCCCATCGCGGACTGGATCCGCACCCGCCTCACCGACTGGACCACAGGCCCCGCATGACCCTGACCACCTCGCCCGTTTCCACAGCGACTTCCGGCGGCGTCCACGCAACCGCCCGCATCTCCGCAGCCTCCAGGGGCGGCACCACCGTCCTGCCCGTCCTCGACGGTGACGGCCCCTTCGAGCTGCGACGCCTACGCTCCCGTGGACCCGAAGCGCGCGTGTGCGTCATCGGCGCCATGTGTGCGCCCCTCGGCGGCGACCGGCTGCGTATCGAAGCCACCGCCCAGCCGGGCGCCAGGTTGCACATCACCACCGCCGCCGCGACCCTCGCCCTCCGAGGCGCCACCGCGGAACACGCCACCTACGACATCCACCTGACCGTCGCCGAACACGCGGAACTCCGCTGGACCCCCAAGCCCCTGATCTGCGCGGCCGGCAGCAACCTACGGCAAACCTGGACCATCGACCTCGCCCCCACCGCACGCCTCGTCCTGCGCGAAGAACAACTCCTCGGACGCACCGGCGAACCCTCCGGCCAGGTGAGCACGCGGCTCACCGTCCGACGTGGCGGACGCACACTGCTCGACCAGGAAGCCACCTACGGGCCAGGCACACCCGGCTGGGACGGCCCCGCCGTCCTGGCCGACTACCGAGCCACCGGCCAAATCCTCACTGTCGACCCGGCTTACGAGACCGCGCCCCCCGATGCCCGCCTCTTTGACCTCACACCGGACGACGGCCACGCGCTCCTCGCCCCGCTCGCCGGACCCGCCACCCTCGTCACCGCCATCGCACCGGACGGCCACCGCCTACGCCGTCTCCTCAACACCGCGCAGGCCGTTACCCGTCGCCCCGCCTCGACCAGCTCGACGCACAGCGAGCCGTAACCGCGATCACTTGACCCGACACCGGGGACCTCAGCCGGCTTGCCAAGGAAGCGTCAGGCCATGCACGTCCCTGGGCGCGGTATGACTTTTCGTCCCCCGGTTGGCCTCAGGGCCGTTCGGGTGAACAATCGGCGCAGGCCGGGGGGCGGTCGGCAATCCGCGCTGGTGCGCTCCGCCTCCCGGCCGATCCGCCACAGCCGGATCGCGGCACGACGGCCGGGACGTGACGGTGAGGCGATGCGGCTGGTCAGGCGCCGGGGGCGGGCGCGTGGTGGGTGCGGGCGGCGTGCAGATGGCCGGCCAGCCATCGGGCGGGGTGATCGTTGCCGCGGGCGGCGAGGATGAAGGCGAGCAGGAGGATTTCCGGGGGCAGGGCGACGGGGTGGCCCAGCCGGTCGAAGAGCCGGTGGGCGCGGTCGCGTACATAGGTGGCCACCGGTTCGTCGTCGAGGAAGAACGGCAGGCGCAAGCCGTGTTCCCGGGCGGTCTCGGCGGCGTGGTTGGCGGTTTCGGTGAGCGACTGCTCCACCGTCATGGTCTCGATGGGGGCCCGGTGCGGAGTGAACCACGCCAGGTCCGCGTCCGCCGGGCCGGGGCCGAGGAGCCGGGCGGCCAGGTGGCGGGCGATGACCGGGGCGCAGTGGAAGCCGTCGCGGTAGGTGCCGGTGGCGAAGTGCAGGCCCGCCACCGGGCAGGACCCGATGAGCGGGAAGCCGTCCAGCGTGATGGGGCGTGCGCCCCACATCCATGCGGTGAGCCGGCTGCTGGCCAGGGCCTGGTCGATCTCCTGGCGCGCGCTGCGGATGAGGATCTCCGCGGCGCCGACCACCGGGCCGTCCGGACGCCGGCAGGTGATGAAGTTGGTGGCGCCCAGGTACTGGCGCTCCGTCCCCGGCAGGGGCAGCAGGTGCAGGCCGCAGCCGGCGGCCCGGTTGGGGGTGCGGATCACCTGGCGGGCGCCGCCGGGCCGGGTGCGCCGGGTCAGCAGGGCGGATCCGGCGCCGTGCAGCAGCGGGGGCACCGCCCCGGGCGGCAGCACATCGGTGGTCAGCTCGCTGCTGCGGCTGCCGGCGGCCAGGACGACCGCGCCGGCGCCGAGCGTGCTGCCGTCGGCCAGCCGGACCCCTCGTACCGTGTCCGCGGTGACCAGCACCTCGGACACGGCGTCCGGCACCATCCGTACTCGGCGCCGACGGGCAGCCGCCTCCAAGGCGGCCAGCACGGCGCGCGCGTCGACGCAGCCCTCCCGGTGCAGGTGCACCGCCCGCAGCGGACGGGCCTGCGGTGCAGGGTCCAGGCCGGGGACGTCAACAGGGTCGATGACATCGTGCGGCTCCCCGTGCTCCTCGACGGCCCGGCACAGAGCCGTGAAGTTGTCGGCGGCGATCGCCCCGGCCCCGGCGCCCAGCACAACGAAAGTGCCCGGGACATAGGAGCACAGCGCGGTCTCGCCCGTGGGCGGCCCGGCATCGTCGGCGAGCTGCTCCAGCCACCTGGGCCACCGGTCCAGTGCCTGACGGGCGAGCGCGAACTTCGCCTGCGCCGCCGGATGCCATCCGGTGTACCGGGTGACCTCGCCGAAGCAGTTCAGCATCGCCCCGGCAGCGGCGGTGGCCGCCCCGTCCCGCCCGGGTGGGCCGAAGACCGCGATCCGCAGCCCCGGAGCGCGCCGGGCCGTCTCCACCGCCACCGCCAGCCCGAGCACCCCGTTGCCCACCACCGCCACATCCACACTCGTCTCCCGCACCACGGCCCGCCTCTCGTCTGCAAGGACAACGGTGCGCTACCGGCGGCCGGACCGCAGTACGTCGTCGAACGCCGCCTGCGCGGTGGCCCGGGCCGGCATGAGCACGAGCATGGCGGCATCGGCGCCACGGCGGGAGCTGAAGGCGTAGGAGGGCCGACCCGAATCACGGCCCGCACCTGTTCGAAGGGGACAGCGGGCTCCAGACGGGTGGGAAGCCCCGCCCGGTGCACGGCGTCCTGGATGCCGGGCTACCGGCAAAACCAGCCAGGTCAGTGACCGTGCCGCCGGCCACGGCGACGGCCAGGCCCGTGCGGCTGCCGCCGCGAAGGCCCGATCCTTGATGCGCCCCCATTTCCCCGAACGCAGGATCCCCGCCAGAACCAGCTGACGGGGATCCCGCACCTCTCACCAGCCGCCGCCCCGGTGCCGGGACATCTTCCCCGTCTCCCTCACCGGCCGGTCGTACCGCAGATCGTCGAAGAGCCGGGCCGACCCCCTGGCGTCCCACTTCAGTACGTTGCCCTTGGGTGTGGGGACACCGATGCCGGACAGGGGCACGTTGACCTGTTTGCCGTGTCCGCCTGCGACGCTCTGTACGGCGAGGAAGATCTGGCTGAGATCTCGCAGGCTCATGTCCTTGTCGACGATGAGTGTGTCGAGCCCGGCCTGCATGGCTGGACCGATCTGCGTCGGGTCGAAGAGGGTGTCGGGCTGGGCGGCCTGGTGGGCGAGGGTTGACAGGAACTTCTGCTGGTTTTTCGACCGGCCCAGGTCGCCCTCCCTCTCCTGGTGCCGCTGGCGGACGAAGGCGAGCGCCTGTCTGCCGGTCAGGGTGTGACAGCCCTTGCGCAGGTCGGCGCCCGACTTCTCGTCCTTGATGTCCCGGTCCAGGCACATCCGGACGCCGCCGATGGCGTCGACGATGTTCACGAACCCGGCGAAGCCGATCTCCGCGTAGTGGTCGATGCGCAGCCCGGTGTTCTTCTCGACGGTGTGTACGAGCAGTTCGGGCCCGCCGTAGGAGAAGGCGGCGTTCAGCTTGTCCCTCTCGGGCCGCTTGGTCTTGCCCGTCGTCGTGTCGAGGCGGCCGGGCACGGTGATCCAGGAGTCGCGCGGCAGGCTGATCATGCTGGTTCCCCGGGTCCCGGAGTGCAGCAGCATCATGGAGTCGGTGCGCCGGCCGCCGCCCCCGCCGGCGTGCAGGTCCTTCACGTCGTCCTCAGAGAGCCCGTCACGGCTGTCCGAGCCCACGATGAGGTAGTTGGTCCCCTCGCCGGGCGGCGGCCGGTCTCCGTACGTGCCGAGGTCGACGTCACGTTGGAGCCGGGTCTCGGCCCAGCCGTACGTGCCGCCCGCCGCGACGACCGCAACGGCCAGCAGGACGAGCACCGCCCGCCGCAGCCTCCTGCGCTTCTTCGGCTGCCGGGCGTGGGCGCGCCGGGGACCGTAGCGCGAACTGGGGCGTTCGGCGAACCGCTCACGCGCGGCGGCGCGTTCCGGGGCCGCGTACGGGCCCTGGCCGGCGGGCGTTCCCGATTCAACGTACAGATGTGGATCGGCGTACAGCTCCGGCTCGGCGTACGGGCCCCAACCGCCCGCCGACTTGTGTCCGGCCCGCTGGTCAAGCGGGTCTGTCATGGTCAGCTCCCTCGGTCATGTCCCAGGTCGGACCGGCGCGGCCGCGCGCCGGTTCCCCTCCCGTCCGTTCCGTCGTCCCCTCACTGCGCCGACAGGCTTCGCCGCGGGGGCAGGTCCTGCAACGGCGCTCCGGACGTCTCCGCGGGCGGCGCTTCGAGCAGATACGGGTCGGCGGTTCCGGTGCGCTTCATGGTGTGCCACTTCAGGCGGGTGCCGAGCAGTGCCGTGATCACGGAGTGGATGACCACCAGGTACATCAACTGCCGGTAGACGAACTGCTGGAGCGGCAGCACCCACAGCACGCGCAGCCGTTCCCGGTCGAGCCGCAGCGCGTACGCGGCGGTGACCAGCTGGACGGCGAGGAAGCCGAACCAGACGAGGGCGGCCTCCCCGGGGTCGCGGAACAGCGCCCCGAAGAGGGCGAACAGGTCCACGACCGGTGCGCACAGCGGCAGCACGATCTGGAACAGCGTGACGTAGAGCATCACACGACGGCCGAAGCGTCCGGCGGGGCCGACCTCCTTGACCGTGTGACGGTGCTTCCACATCGACTGGAGGGTGCCGTAGCACCAGCGGTAACGCTGGCGCCACAGTTGCCGTACGGTGCTGGGCACTTCGGTCCAGGCGACCGCCGACTCCTCGTAGACGACGCGCCAGCCGGCCCGCCAGAGCGCCATGGTGAGGTCGGTGTCCTCGGCCAGGGTCTCGTCGCTGACACCGCCGATGCCCATCAGCGCGTCCCTGCGGAAGGCGCCGATCGCCCCCGGAACCGTCGGCATGCACTCCAGGACCTCGAACATCCGCCGGTCGAGGTTGAAGCCGAGGACGTACTCCAGGTGTTGCCATTTGCCCATCAGGCGGCGCCGGTTGCCGACCTTGGTGTTGCCGCTGACCGCGCCGACCGCCGGGTGGGCGAGCGGCTGGATCAGCCGGGCCAGCGCCGCGGGTTCGAAGATGGTGTCCGCGTCGACCATGACGACGATGTCGTGCCGGGCGTACGCCAAGCCGGTGTTGAGGGCGCTGGGCTTGCCGCCGTTGGGCTGGCGGATCACCGTCACCCGCGGATCGTCGATGCCCTCGGCGATGTCGGCGGTGGAGTCGGTCGAGCCGTCGTCGATCACGATGATCTGCAGGTGCGGGTGGGTGGAGGCGAGGAGCGAGTACACGGTGGAGGCGATGCCGGCCTCCTCGTTGTACGCCGGCACCAGGACCGTCACCGGGTCCTGCACCGCGCGCAGCCGTGGCGCGCCGGGCCGGTACCGGTGCAGCCTGCGGACATGGAGCCGGGCGAACACCGCGAACAGGAGCATCCGCAGGACGCCGAGCGCACCCGTGAGGGTCAGCGTCCACACCATCACGGTGAGGAAGGCGTGCCCGAGCCGCTGCGACCAGATCAGGCCCTCACCCTTGATCTCCTCGGTGACCGGGACCTCTTCGTGGAAGGAGGCGCGGCCGAGTCCGCCGCTGATGGTGGTGAACCGTTTCGCGCCGCGGTCCTCCAGCAGATCCTTGGCCTCGTGGTAGCCGAGGTCGGTGTGGCTGTGCTGCGTCACCACCCCCCGCCACGGCTTGCGGTCCTTGCGATCCGAGGCGACCACCAGGTACCCCTGCGCCGCCGCGTGCTTCGCGGCCGGCCACTCGGGGCCGCAGAGCGTGTCTGCGGCCGTGGTGTGCGGCAGCCTCAGCAGGGTGGTGTTGATGCCGGCCGCGCCCGCGAAAGCGGCCTGGGTGAGCGGCAGTTCCAGCCGCGCGCGCAGCGGTGAGGCGACACCGAGGTCGCCGCCGCTGTAGGTGTACGAGCCGATCTCGTGCCCGTCGCGCAGGATCTGCCGCACCAGCTCCGGGCGCCGGGCCGCGTCCTTCCCGTAGAGGAAGAAGGTCGCCCGCGCATGATGCCTGCGCAGCAGGTCGAGCAGACGCGGCGTCCACACCGGGTCGGGCTCGCCGTCGAAAGTGAGGGCGACGGTCCCGGGCGGCATGGCCGCGGTGGCGACCCCCTTCGGGCCGAACCGCAGCAGCGGCTTCCCGTCGTCCGCCTCCCGCGGGATCGGCCGGGTGCACGGCGGCTTGGTGCGCGCGGCGTCGACCTGGTGGGTCGTCCAGCCCTCGAAGACCAGGGCGACGGCGACCACCAGGAGGACCAGCAGGAGCACGAGCCAGTGTCCGCGCGGCGGCCGCCGGACAGCGGCGGCGTGCCGGCTCACTGCTTCGGGCCTCCGACCGACGGGGCGGATCTGCCGGCCGGCGGGCGGCGGCGGTCGTCGCGGCCCGCTCGGTCCCCGGCCGACGGCCGGTGTGCCTCGGCCCGGGCGGGTGCGCCGCGGCCGTACTGCGACGCGCCGGTACCCGGACCGGACGGCGCCGGTCCGTTCATACTCGGCGGGTGCGTGCCGACGGGCTGCCGGAGTCCGCTGATCAGCATGCCGACGAACACCAGATACCCGAGGCAGGAGCAGCCCACGGCCACCGCCACGCCGTGCAGCGTCCGCCTGCGCCAGCCCGACCGGGAGATGAAGACGGGATGCCGGGGAGCGGCGGCTTCGGGAGGCCGTGCCGCGGGGGCCACATGAGGCGCCGCGCCCTGGTATGGCATGCGCTGTGTCATGTCCCGCCCCGTGTGCGGCGCCGGGTACGGCTCCCTGCGGGCAGGGGGTACGGACGACCATCGCCCGTCGTGCGGTGTGCTGGCTATGTGGGGGATGCCCTGCACTGATGCTCCTGGTCTGCGGCCGCGCACGCGCGACTCTTTGTATGTGGGGGACACGGGCCCGGGGGCCCGCTGTACTGCCCGTGAGACGCCGGAGCCGCATCCCGGTGCCCGGCGCGTACGGACGCTTCCCGTACGCGCGCATGCCACGCGCCCCTCCCGGGTGGGGCCGGGAAGGCCGCGTACACATGTGCCCTCACAAGGGCCGGAGGACCGGGTACAGCCCTCGGTGATCACGCAGCCCCCCGACCCTACTCGCGCACCCGGGTGGCACGGCAACAGGCCATTCCGGCCTTCACCTCGCGATAAACGACATTTACAGCGGCGAAATCCCGGTCACACGCGACGTCGCGACGCGCTCCGTACGCAAGCACGGCCGTTGACGGCGTTACGGCGTCACCGCGTCACCGCGTCACGGCGTCACCGAGAGGCGCGCAGGCCAGCCAATGATGCAGAGGCATCTATGCAGAGAACCCTATGCAGAGAGACCTCTGCACCCCTACCCTGCCCACCATGCCCCATCACCCCGACCCCACCACCACGCCCAACCCGCCTGAAACCAACCCCACTTCCTCCGCCCCCTCCCGCCGCCTCGACGCCCGCAGCCTGCGCGGCCTGGCCCATCCCCTGCGGATGCGCATCTTCGAGTTGCTCACCCTCGACGGTCCGGCCACCGCCACCCATCTCGCCGCCCGCCTCGGCGAGAACACCGGCACCGTCAGCTGGCATCTGCGCCACCTCGCCGAACACGGCTTCATCGAGGAGGAGACCGGGCGCGGCACCAGGCGCGAGCGCTGGTGGCGGCGGGTCGCGGCCGACAACGACCTGTACACGGCCGACTTCCGGGACGATCCCGACAGCCGGGGACCGCTCTCGGTGTACCTGCACGAACTGGTACAGCTGTACTTCCACCGCGTCACGGACTATGTGAACGGCGACTGGGACGACACCTGGCGGCGCGCCGGAACTCTCGCGGACTGGCACAATCTTCGACTCTCGCCCGAGCAACTTGCCGCTTTGAACGCCGAGTTGGCCGAGGTCGTCGCCCGGCACACCCCTCCCCCGGACGCCGATCCGGCACCGGGCGCGCTCCCCGTCGTCGTCCAACTCCAGTCCTTTCCGCGCAAAGAGCGCGGCGCGGGGTGAGCGCCCGGAGAAGCGGTGGTCTGCTGCGGCGCCACCGGGACTTCCGGCTGCTGTGGTGCGGTGAGACCGCCGGCAAGTTCGGTGCGTCGGTCACCGGGGTGGCGATGCCGTTGATCGCCGTGTCCACGCTGCACGCGGGCAGGCCCGTTCGAGGTGGGGCTGTTGAGCGCGGCGGCCTGGCTGCCGTGGCTGGTCATCGGCCTGCCGGTGGGTGCCTGGGTGGACCGGCTGCGGCGCCGGCCGGTGATGCTGGCGTCCGCTGCCGTCTCCTGCGTCCTGTTCGCGGCCGTGCCGGTGGCGGCGTGGTGCGGCCTGCTCGGTACGGGGCTGCTGCTGGCCGTCGCCCTGCTGACGGGTACGGCGACGGTGTTCTTCCAGACCGCGTACACCGCCTACCTGCCGAGCATCCTGGCGCCCGACGACCAGGCCGAGGGCAACGCCAAGCTGCACGGCAGCGCGTCCGCGGCGCAGCTCGCCGGGCTCGGCTCCGGCGGGCTGATCGCGCAGGCGGCGGGGGCGGTGAACGGGATGTTCGCCAACGCCGCGACGTTCCTCGTGTCGTTGCTGTGCCTGACGGGCATCCGGTACCGCGAGCCCCGGCCCGGCCGGGCGGAGCGGCGGCCCGGCGGGCTGGCCGGTGAGGTCGGCGAGGGGCTGCGGCTGATCGCCGGTGATCCCTGGCTGCGTACGCTCACGCTGTTCGGCGCCGCCTCCAACCTGGCCCTGATGGGGTATCAGTCGATCCAGGTGGTCTTCCTCGTCCGGGAGGTCGGCCTGGCGCCCGGCGTGGTCGGCGCTCTGGCCGCCGCGACCGGGGCGGGCGGCGTGGCCGGCGCGTTCGTCGCCCGCCGCGTCGCGGCGCGGGTGGGGACGGCCCGCGCGACGCTCCTGTTCGAGTTCGGTCTCGCCCTGTTCGCGCTGCTCATCCCGCTGACCACGGACGGCGCCGGGGTGGTGTTCTTCCTGGCCGGCGGCTGCTGTGTCGCGGCGGGCGTGGTGGCCGGGAACGTACTCAAGGCGGGGTTCCAGCAGCGGTACTGCCCGCCGCGGCTCCTCGGCCGGGTCACCGCCGGTTCGGCCTTCCTCGGTTACGGCACGACCCGCTCGGCTCCCTGCTCGGCGGCGCGCTCGGGTCCGCGCTCGGTCTGCGGGCGGCCCTGTGGATCACCACGGCGGGGATTCCGCTCGCTGCTCTGTTCGCCGCTGCGGCGGGCCCGTGATCTGCCGGCTTCCCGGCAATGGTCCGGCGACGAGGGCTCGTTGGCCGGTGGCGGCGGGGAAGCGGCGCTGCCCCGGCCGTGACGTACGGGCGGCGCGCTCCGCTCCGTACGGAGTTGGTCCAGACCTATTGACGGCCCCTGCGGGCCACCCTACGGTTCGGGCAGCGCGACGCGCGGGTTCCGGCCACTGCCCGCACGCCGCCGCCCCCGTACGCCCCCGCTCGGCACCGCCCCCACCCACGCTCCATCGGTTCCCCCCTCAGTCACCGCCGGCCACGGCCGGAAAGGAGCACATCATGTTCGGTCGGGCGCTTCGTCTGCTCGGAATCGGCCTGGCGATGGTCTGCGCCGCCCAGCTGCCGGCCGCCGCGGCCCCGCACGCCGCACCCCGGGACACCACCTGTCCGGTCAAATCCAGACCCGCGGGCAAGGTGCTCCAGGGGTACTGGGAGAACTGGGACGGCGCCGCCAACGGCGTCCACCCGCCGTTCGGCTGGACCAAGATCACTGATCCCCGGATCGCCCAGCACGGCTACAACGTCCTCAACGCCGCCTTCCCCGTGATCCGCTCCGACGGCACGGTCCTGTGGGAGGACGGCATGGACGCGACCGTGAAGGTCGCGACGCCGGCCGAGATGTGCGAGGCCAAGGCCGCGGGACAGACGATCCTGATGTCCATCGGCGGCGCCGCCGCGGGCATCGACCTCAGCTCCAGCAAGGTCGCCGACCGGTTCGTGGAGACGGTGGTGCCGATCCTGAAGCGGTACAACTTCGACGGCATCGACATCGACATCGAGACCGGGCTCACCGGCAGCGGCACCATCAACACCTTGTCCGCCTCGCAGGCCAACCTGATCCGCATCATCGACGGCGTGCTCGCCCGGATGCCGTCGAACTTCGGCCTGACCATGGCGCCGGAGACGGCATACGTCACCGGGGGCAGCGTCACCTACGGCTCGATCTGGGGCGCCTACCTGCCGATCGTGAAGAAGTACGCGGACAACGGACGCCTGTGGTGGCTCAACATGCAGTACTACAACGGGAGCATGTACGGCTGCTCCGGCGACGCGTACTCCGCCGGCACCGTCCAGGGCTTCACCGCGCAGACGGACTGCCTGAACAAGGGCCTGGTGATCCAGGGCACGACCATCAAGGTCCCCTACGACAAGCAGGTCCCGGGCCTGCCGGCGCAGCCGGGCGCGGGCGGCGGCTATATGTCACCGGGCCTGGTCGGCCAGGCGTGGAACACCTACCGCGGCGGGCTGAAGGGCCTGATGACGTGGTCGGTCAACTGGGACGGCTCGAAGGCGTGGTCGTTCGGCAACAACGTCAAGGCGCTCCAGGGGCGCTGATCCGCGCGCCGAAGCGGTACGCGTGCGACGCGGTACACAGGTGAACCCGTACGCGGGCGGGCCCGGGCATACGTCCGGGCCCGCCCGCGCAGGGGCTCAGCTCTCGCCCTCCTGGGAGGGGTGCAGGCCCAGCATCTCCAGGAGCATCTTCAGCTCTTCGGCGTCGCGGGCCTGGCCGGCCAGGGTCAGCCGGGCCTGCTGCCGCACGGCGCCGGCCTCGTCGCCCTCGGGCGCGGCCGGGTCGGTCTGGTTCTCGCTGCGGTGGTCTTCCTTAATCATCACCGCCATTGTCCCATCCCCCCGGAACGCGCGGACACCCCGGGGCCCGGCCGGCCGGAGCGGAGCCCGTGCGACCGATTCCTGAAGCCGCCTTCAGAAAATGCGAATTCCGCTCCCGCGGACCGGCCGATCCCCGGCAATTCTGAAGGCGCTTTCAGGTTCTCCGGAATTACCGATACCTTTTGACCATCCCACACATTGCGTGCCATCATTCTTTTCGGCGCCGCCCTCAGGAGGCCGTCGCGCCGACGTGCCGAAGAATTCAAGGAGGTGGTCGTTGTGCTCTACGGCGAACCTCCCAGTTGTCCACGCCGCCCCAGCTGACCGGGCCGCACGGCCCGCATGAATTCTTACGGGTACTGCCATGAAATTCCTCCGGTTTCCGGCCGGCGGCGCGCTGCGCGCTGCCCGCCTGCGCCCCGTGGACCTTCTGGTCCTCTGCGGCGTTCTCGCGCTTCTGTATCTCGTCGTACGGGTCGGCGCCACGGCCGACCGTCCTTTCGACCCCGGGAATCCGCCGGCCGTCTCCACAGATCCGCGGCACCTGCCGTACTACGCGGCGCGTTCCGTGCTGCGGATGTTCGCGGGGCTGGTGCCCGCGGTGCTCTTCACGTTCGTGTTCGGGACGTGGGCGGCCCGGTCCCGGCGGGCGGCCAAGGTGATCGTCCCGGCGGTCGACATCCTGCAGTCCGTGCCGGTGCTGACTTTTCTGAGCATCACCGTCACCGGATTCGTCGCGCTGTTCCCGCACTCCACGCTGGGCCTGGAATGCGCGTCGGTCTTCGCCGTCTTCACCGCGCTGGTGTGGAACATGGCGCTGGCCTTCTACCAGTCGCTGACCACCCAGCCCAGGGAGCTGGACGAGGCGGCCCGGCTGATGGGGCTGACCCGCTGGCAGCGGTTCTGGAAGCTGGACGTGCCCAGCGGCATGATCGCCCAGGTCTGGAACGGCATGATCAGCTTCGGTGCCGCCTGGTTCGCGCTCAGCGCCTCCGAGACGATCACCGTCAACAACCGGGACAACGCCCTGCCGGGCATGGGCTCGTACGTGGCCCAGGCGCTCGCCGACGGGGAGGGCGCCCGGGTCGCCCTGGCCATCGTCGTCATGATCGCGATGGTGGTGTCGGTCAACTTCCTGTTCTGGCGGCCGGTGACGGCGTGGGCCGAGCGGTTCCGTACCGAGGACTGCGAGATCGCCGAGCAGCCGCGCAGCCAGGTCCTGGAGCTGCTGCGCCGCTCCACGCTGCCCGGCCGTCTGGGGCGCGCCCTGCGCCCGGCCGGTGAACGGCTGGACCGCGCGATGCGGGTGCTGGGCACCGGCGGCGGGCGGCTCGGTGCGGCCGGCGACGAGGCCCGGCGCAAGCGGGGCGACCTGGTCTTCTCCGTGCTGTACGCGCTGGCCGTCGCGGCGATCGGCTGGCAGGCGGTCTCCTACGTCCTGGCCCGTGTGCCGCTTCCCGAGATCGGCCATGACGCGCTGCTCGCGCTGATCACCTACGGCCGGGTGCTGCTGCTGGTCGCCTTCTCCACCGTGGTGTGGGTGCCCGTCGGCGTGTGGATCGGGATGCACCCGAGGGTCAACCGGATCGCCCAGCCGATCGTGCAGGTGCTGGCATCCTTCCCGTCGAACTTCGTCTTCCCGCTCGTCGTCATCGTGCTGGGCGCCTCCGGCATCTCGCTGAACTGGGGCTGCGTGGTGCTGATGGCGCTCGGCGCCCAGTGGTACGTGCTGTTCAACGTCATCGCGGGAGCCAGCGCCATCCCCGGCGACCTGCGCGAGGCCGCCGCCGACCTGGGGCTGCGCGGCCGGCTGCGCTGGACGAAGCTGATCCTGCCGGCGGTCTTCCCCTCGTACGTCACCGGCGCGCTGACCGCCTCGGGCGGCGCCTGGAACGCCTCGATCCAGGCCGAGATCGTCACCTACGGCAGCACCACGCTGACCGCGGTCGGCATCGGCGCGTACATCCAGCAGGCCACCGCCGACGGCGACTTCGCGCGCAACTTCCTCGGGGCCGTCCTGATGAGCGTCTACGTCGTCGTCATCAACCGGCTGTTCTGGCGGCGGCTGTACCGCTTCGCGATGAAGCGCTGCGCCCTGTAACGGCCCTTCCCCCTTCACTCCCCGGCCCGGGCCTTCGGACCGCCGCGCGCCCGGACCGCCGTACCTCTCGGAGTCATCCCATGAACACCACCCCTGTCATCAGCGTCCGCGGCCTCCGCAAGGACTTCCCCGGGCCCTCCGGCGGCGTCCTGCCGGTCCTCGACGACGTGACGTTCGACCTGTACGAGGGCCAGGTCGTGGCACTGCTCGGCAAGTCCGGATCGGGCAAGTCGACGCTGCTGCGCCACGTCGCCGGGCTGCTGGCGCCCTCCGGCGGCACCGTGCACTACCGGGGCAAGCCGGTCACCGGCCCCCATCGCGGCACCGCGATGCTCTTCCAGACCTTCGCCCTCATGCCGTGGCTGACGGTGCAGCAGAACGTCGAACTCGGCCTCCAGGCCCGCGGCGTGCACGCCGTCGAGCGGCGGGGCCGGGCGCTGCGCGCCATCGACATGGTCGGCCTGGACGGCTTCGAGAACGCCTACCCCAAGGAGCTGTCCGGCGGTATGCGGCAGCGGGTGGGCTTCGCCCGCGCCCTGGTCGTCGAGCCGGACGTGCTCCTGATGGACGAGCCGTTCTCCGCCCTGGACGTGCTGACCGCGCAGACCCTCCGCAACGAGCTGCTGGAACTGCTCGCCCACCCCGACTCCCCCACCCGCACCGTCCTGCTGGTCACCCATTCCATCGAGGAGGCGGTCCAGCTCGCCGACCGCATCCTGGTGCTCGACACCCGTCCCGGGCGGATCAAGGCCGACCTGCGGGTCGCCCTCCCGCAGCCCCGCGACCGCCGCGACGACGGCTTCCAGGCGCTGGTCGAGGACGCGTACGAAGCGCTGACCGGGCAGCGCACCGCGCCCGCGGCCGGTCCCGGCCAGGACCCGCTGCGGGCCGCCGAGCCGCTGCCGGCCGCCACCGTGGAAGCGCTCACCGGCCTGCTGGAGGTCCTGGACACCCGGGGCGGGGCCGTGGAGCTGGCGGCGCTGGCCGACGCGCTGGCGTACGAGGTGGACGATCTGATGCCGGTGGTCGAGGCGGCGCAGCTGCTCGGCTACGCCAGGGTCGCGGACAACCGGCTGCACCTGACGGTCACCGGCCGCGGCTTCGCCCGCGCCGACATCCTGCCGCGCAAGCACCTGTTCGCGGCCGCCGCGCTCGCCAACGTCCCGCTGATCGCCACCATCCGCACGCTCCTGCTGGCCTCCGACAGCGGCCGGCTGCGCGAGCCGTACCTGATCGGGCGGCTGTGCGGCAACGCCTCCGAGCGCGCCGCGCACCGGCAGCTGGCCACCGCGGTCACCTGGGGCCGCTACGCCGAGCTGTACGAGTACGACGCCGACGACCGTGTGCTGCTGCTCCCCGCCGAGCACCGCCGCCACGCCGCCTGAGCGCGGGGCCCGGCGCTGCGGGCCCCGACCGCACCCACCGGTACTCCCGAGGAGGATCACCGTGAAGCCGCACCAGATACCGCACCGGATATCCGTGAAGCCGCACCGGACCATGCCGGGTCCGGCCGCCCCGAGCCCGCCGGAGTCCGTCACGGGCACCGCCGGGGCCCTCCGCGCCCTCCTCGCCGTGGCCGTGCTGCCGGCGCTGGTGGTCGCCGCCGTCGCGCTGTCCCCGCCGGCCGCCACCCCGCTGATCTGCGCGGGGCTGCTCGGGGCCGGCTGTACGGCGGTGGGCTTCGCCGTCGCGGGATGGCACTGCCTGTCCCGCCGTACGGTAAGGGGCCGGACGCGGTGAGAACGTCCGCCCGGGGCGCTGCCGCCCGTGGCGCGCGGCGCCCCGGACTCCGTATCGCCGTCCCCGCCCTGCTCCTCGCCGTACTGCTGGCCTTCCCCGGGGTGCTGCCCAACACGCCGGGGCACCTCGGGAGTCTGGCCGAGACCGCGCTGCCCTGGTTCGGTGCGGTCGTGCCGGTCCTGCTGGGCTGGGCGGCGATGCGCCGCTCCGTGGTGGGGGTGGCCGCCGCGCTGGTGCCGGGGGTGGTGTGGGCCTGTGTGTTCCTGCCCGGCTATCTCCCGGGCGGGGACGGCGCGCGGGCCGACTTCCACGTCCTGACGTTCAACGTCGGCGGCGACCGCACCGCGCCCGCCGAGGTCGCCCGGCAGGTGATCGGCACGGGGGCCGACGTGGTGGCGCTGGAGAAGGTGCCCGCGTCGGCCATGTCCGCGTACGAACGGGCGCTGGGCGCGGTCTACCCGCACCATGTGACGGCCAACACCCTCGGCCTGTGGTCCCGTTACCCGGTGCGCGAGACGGCGAGCCTGGACCTGGGCGGCGCCTGGCCGCACGCCGTACGGGCGCTCGTCGCCACCCCGGGCGGCGACACCGCCGTGTACGCCGTACGCCTGCCGTCCGTACGGGTACGGGCGGATGCGGGCTTCACCGTGGACGCGCGCGACCGGAGCGCGGGCGAGCTGGCCGGCCGGGTGCGCGAGGACCGGGCGGCCCGTGTGGTGGTGCTCGGCGATCTCAACGGCAGCCTGCGCGACCGGGGCCTGGCACCGCTGGCCCGGCAGCTGGCCGCCGCCCAGCGGGAGGCCGGGCGCGGCCCCGGCTTCACCTGGCCCGCGGCGTTCCCGCTCGTACGCATCGACCACGTCCTGCTGCGCGGTCTGACGGCCACCGGAGCAACCGTCCTGGCGGACCACCTCGGCAGCGATCACCGGCCGGTGCTGACCGGACTGCGCGGGGCCGGCGGTGCGGGTGGTGCGTGAGGCCGCCGGTGGCGGGTACGGCGTACGGCACCGCCCCGGCACGCGGTCGGCGTACCGGAACGGCCGATCGCCGGGTTTGTCCGGGCGGGCCGCTGGACACCCAGTCTGCGTACGTTCGAAACGATCTCCCTTCAGAACGAACTCCAGGAGGCGTCCATGACAGCGCAGGTCGGCGACGAACTGTGGGACGAGTTCCACCGGGCCGTCAACATGACCTCACGCGAGCTGCAGGAATGGCTGAGCGTCGAGGCCGCGGGCGAGAACAGCGAGGAGGTTCCCGACCGGGCCGGGCGGCCCCTCGGGCGGCAGGTCCTGGAGATCCTCGGCAAGCGCCGTACCGACCTCACCGACGACGACGCGGCGGCCATGCGACGCGTCGTCGAGATCATCGGTACCCAGCGCCCGGCCGGTACGGACGTCACGGCCGGCGGTGCGGACTGGCGCCACGGTCTGATGGACATCGGCCACGACCCCCTGAAGCCGGAGTGAGCGTCTGACCGCTTGCTCACCTCCCCAGCGCCCGCGTCCGTAACGCCAGCAGCGCCGCGAAGCGGAAGTCCGGATCGGCGAGGCGGCCGTCGAAGAGGGCGTCCAACTGGCGCAGGCGTTTGCGGGCCGTCTGGGGATGGATGCCCAGGGCCTGGGCGACCTCGGGCGCGCTGCGGCCCCAGGACATGAGCAGGGCGTCGAGTGTCTCCGCCAGCCGCGCCGCGCGGCCCGCAGGCAGTCCGTCGAGCGCGCCGAGCGCGCGGTCCGCCAGCAGGCGCCCGATGTGCGCGCCGCCCAGCAGATGCACGTCGGCCAGCCGGTCGCCGACGATCAGGAGGCCGCCGTCCGGCGCGCCCGTGTCCCGGTGGTGGTTCAGCGCCAGCCGGACGCACACCAGCGACACCCAGGCGTCGCGCGGCGCGACGGCCGGGCCGAGCGCCGCGGTGCGGCCGCGGACCGCGCTCCGTACGTCCTCGATGCCGGCCGGGCCGCCGTCCCCCGGCTCCGGAAGAACCACCACGAGGTCCGCTCCGCGCGACAGCGCCAGGACCTCCCCGCCCAGCCCCGGCACGGTGAACCGGCTGCCCGCCGCGTCCCGTACGACGAGGCAGGCGACCCTGCGGGGCAGCGGCCAGCGGGCCCGCGCGGCGAGCGCTTCGAGCGGTTCGCGGGGCGTGCCGCGCGGCTGCTCCAGCAGCGCCTGCGCCAGGACGCGCCGGCTGCGCTGCACCTCGCCCTCCGCGCGGGCCTGGGCGGCGACGAACCCCCTGACCGCCTCGTTGGACAGCGCGTTGATGTGGGTCAGCACCGCTTCGTGCAGCGGCAGGACGATCTCGGTGGGCAGCGAAGCCGTACGGGCGATCTCCGCGTAGCGGCGGCTGCCGACCCGCGCGCCGACACGGAAGGCGGCCTGGAGGCCGTCCGTGGTGCGCCCGTTGAGGAATTCCACGCGCCCCAGATGGCGGAAGTGCCGCACGTGGTGGTCCTGGGTGCTCTCCGGGGCCTCCGTCAGCTCCGCGAACTGGCGCATCGCGCGGCACACCGAGTCGACCAGGTCGCGCCCCATGGAGGAGTCGAGCGGGCGCCGGTAGGCGGGCACCTCGTCGCGGATGGCCTCGACCATGTCGGAGGCGATGGCGTCGATCCGGGGGCGCAGCAACGAGCCGAACGACGTCGGGAGTTCGTGCCAGGGGCCGCGCGCGAACGTCTCGCCAGGCGGGTTCTGCATCGCGGGCCTCCTCCGGGCCGTGGACAACGGGGCGTTCGAGCCCCCGGGCCGGGATCGTGCCCCGTTCCAGCCCCGGCGGTCCAGCCCCGTACACGCCGCGACGGCCCGCCGCCCACCTCCCGTGATCCCACCGGAAGCTCCGGCGCCTGACCCGGCAGCCCCCGAAGATGTCACCTACGTGACATATTTCTCGCCATCGGGCCCTTTTCCCTGGCGTAACGGCCCTTGCGGCGCGAGCGTGGTCCCGACGTTACGCGCCGGTAGCTTCCCGGCCCCGGTACTCGGGGGTGCCGGTCCGGCGTGTCACGTCCGTCCTTCTTGTGTCCGTACCGAACCACGGCAAGAGGAGTACACGTGATGCGCAGCAACGGGACCATGCGCACGAGACGCCGCCGGCCGCTGGCCGCGCTGACCGGCCTGCTGGTGACGGCCGGCCTGGTGCTGACCGGCACGACCACGGCGGCGAGCGCCCAGACCGCGCCCGCCCGGACCACCGCCGCACCGGCGGCCTCCGCACCGCACGCGACCACCTCCGCCACCGCCGCCGACCCCGTCGGGCCGCGGCAGGGCGACTTCCTGTCCGCCTTCCTCTACTCGGTCGCCAAGCCGACCGCCCTGCCCATCGGCGCGAACGACTGGTCGTGCAAGCCGGGCCGGGCCCATCCCCGTCCGGTCGTCCTCGTGCACGGCACGTTCGAGAACCGGTACGCCAACTGGGCCGCCCTCTCCCCCACGCTCAAGGACGCCGGCTACTGCGTCTTCGCCCTCAACTACGGAGGCACCCGGGGCCCCGTTCTCGCCACCGGCGACATCGCGAAGTCGGCCGGGCAGCTCGATACGTTCGTCGACCGGGTGCGGGCGGCGACCGGCGCGGACAAGGTCGACCTCGTCGGGTACTCGCAGGGCGGCATGATGCCGCGGTACTACATCAAGAACCTGGGCGGGGCCGCGAAGGTCGGCAGGCTCGTCGCCTTCGTCCCGACCAACCACGGCACCTCGCTCCTCGGCCTCGGCCTGCTGGCCCGGCTGATCCCCGGCGCCGATGTCGTGACCGGCGCTCTCTGCCCCGCCTGCGAGCAGCAGGTCGTAGGCTCGCGCTTCATCAAAGAGCTGAACGCCGGCGGCGAGACCGATCCGGCCGTCGACTACACCGTCATCACCACCTGGTACGACGAGGTCGTGACCCCCTACTCCTCGGCGTTCCTGGCCCCGGCCCGCAACGTCACCAACGAGACGGTCCAGAGCCACTGCCTGATCAGCCCCATCACCCACCTCAACATCACCTACGACCGGACGGCGACCCGCCTCGCCCTGAACGCGCTCGACCCGGCCCACACCCAGCGCCCCACCTGCTGACGCGGCAGGGCCCCGGCGGGCCGCGTGCGACCGCCGGGGCCCTGGTCGGGAACGGTCCGCGGTACTGGCAGTATCGAGGGATGGCAGAACTGATCACCGCCGCCTGCGACGGGGCGTCGAAAGGAAACCCCGGGCCCGCGGCCTGGGCATGGGTCATCGCGGGGGCCACGGGCGCCGTGGAGCGCTGGGAGGCCGGTCCGCTGGGCACCGCGACCAACAACGTGGCGGAACTGACCGCGCTGCGGGAGCTGTTGGCGGCCACCGATCCCGCCGTGCCGCTCCAGGTGCGGATGGACTCGCAGTACGCGATGAAGGCGGTCACCACCTGGCTGCCGGGGTGGCGCAAGAAGGGGTGGAAGACCGCGGCGGGCAAGCCGGTGGCCAACCGGGATCTGATCGTCGCGATCGACGAGCTGCTCGCCGGGCGGTCGGTGGACTTCGTGTACGTACCGGCGCACCAGGTCGACGGCGACCCGCTGAACGCGGCGGCGGACGGGGCGGCCAGCGAGACCGCCCGTACCCAGCAGGCCATTGGCAGCGCCCTGGGCTCCGCGCTGCCGGAGCCGGAGCCGCCCGCCGCCTCCTCCGGCGGGGCGGCGCGGCCGTCGCGCGCCGGCCGGGTCCCGGCGGCGCGCCAGGGCAAGGGCCGGCCGGCGTCGCGGGCGACCATCAAGGCGCGCTTCCCCGGGCAGTGCCGCTGCGGGCAGGCGTACGGGAAGGGCGAGCCGATCTCGAAGAACTCCGACGGCTGGGGCCACCCGGCGTGCGCGGCGGGTGCCGGGGCGGCCGGGTAGCGAGACGGCCGGCGCAACGGACGGCGGCGCGCCCGTGGGAGTCTTCCGCGGGGCGCCGCCGCCGGCGTTTTCCGCCGGATTCTTTTCGCAGGAGACGGCGGGGGATGAATATCCGTCGCCTTTCACGGTCGCACCATCAGATGAAATGCTTGTCCTACTTGTCGTACGAGCAACTATCAGTCTCGGCGTCAGCTGCGCTGCGGATAACTCGTCCGAGTGAAGTACCCGCCTGTTGACGTCGGCGTACTCCTCCAAGGCGGCCCGGTGATGGAATCCTTTCTTCCTGTGATCAGGGAGCTGCCATTCGGGGAGCCCCGCGACTCTGCAACTCCAGCCTCCCACCCGGCACTTGAACCGTAGCCGCGCCCCGGCGCGCCACGGGGTGCCGGCATTCCGGAGGTCGGGATTGCGGAAAGAGTGGCTGGTAGAATTGAAGTTTTCTCGGTGTACGGCACTTGTGGCCGCGGTGGGATCCTTGGCTGCCGTTCTCACGGTCGGCGCCCCGGCGGCGACGTCACAGGAACCGCCGTCGGTCGCCGCGGACTCCGCCCGCTATGCCCACGAAGGTGAGCAGCGGGCTTTCCGGGACGAGCAGCTCCCCCAGAGCGCCATGCCCGGCGACAGGTCGAAAGGGGTCATCACACCCATCGGCCACCAGGGCTTCCGCCTCAGCTACGACGGCTCCGCCCTCGGCCGCGTCAACGCGCTCGAACGGCGCTTCCGCGCACTGCGGCCGGTGTCCCTCACGTCCTGGCTGAACACCCGCGCCTACCCGGCGCCCCACCTCTCGCGCTGCCCCACCAGGGTGCCGCTGTCCGGCGCGGACGGCTTCTGCTGGCAGCGCGGGTCGTCGGACGACCTGGGATGGGCATACGTTCCGCAGGGCCTGACCGGTTCGGGTGAGGCCGAGCCGCGCTCCGGGCTCTGGCAGGGGCGCAGCATCGTCGCCGCGAGCTGGGCGTCCAGCTACAGCCACCCGAGCGCCCCGCGCAGCCGGAACAACCGCCCCTGGCGCGGCGCCAAGCAGGTCGACCACTTCATGAAGGTGTCGTTCACGGACGTCACCGACCGGGGCCGGGCGCGCTACCGCAGCGCCCTGCTCGTCGCCCCGCAGCGCAACGGTTTCGCCGCGCTGAAGGGACACGGCGACACCCTCTCCTGGTACGGCCCCCACCTGTTCCTCTACAGCAACGAGCGGCTGCGCGTCTTCGACGTGCGCCACCTGTGGGCCACCACCGCGTCCTCGGGGCGTGTGGGCGTGCACCGCGGTGCGGTGAGCGCCAACTGGCAGCAGGCCGCGCTGCCGCAGGTCGGCGAGTACTCCTTCATCGGCCGCCGCGGATGCGGCAGTGGTTCGGGAGAGACGCCGTGCTTCAGCGGCGCCTCCATCGACCACGGCTCGGCGATGTCGCCGTCGCTGGTGACCGTCGAGACCAGCAGGCCCACCTCCCGGGTGGTGCGGTGGCCGCTCAGCCCGACCAGCCACCTGCTGCGCTCCGACAGCCGCGGCCTGGTGCGGGCCACGGCCGGGTACCGTGTGCCGCTGGCGGGTCCGCAGGGTGTCGTGCAGCTGGAGGACCAGTTCTACTTCAGCGCCATGTGCCCGGACGCGCGCCGGCGCTTCGGTGAGCCGTACTGCCTCTACCGCGGCAGCAACAACGGCCCGGTCCGCGTGTGGAGCCGCACTCCGGCGGCCGCCGAGAACCTCTTCTACTGGCCCGCCACCGAGCGGCTCTGGGTCTCCAACGAGTCCCCGTACCGCAAGTACGTACGCCCGCACCCCGAGCTGAACGGGCGCGTCGTCTACAACGTGTCCCTGGAGGACTGACGCACGACCGCGCTGTCCGCCCGGCCGGGCCCCATGACGGCCGGGCGGACCTCTCCCGGTGTGCGGCCGAAGCGGTCGCGGAAGACCCGGGTGAAGTGCGGCTGGCCGGCGAAGCCCCAGCGGTGGGCGATGTCCGCGACGGTCAGCCGGGCGGACGCGGGGTCGGCCAGGTCCTGCCGGGCCCGCTCCAGGCGGCGTTCCAGGATGTAGCGGGACGGGCTCGGTCCGGCCCGCCGGAAGTCGCGGCTGAGCCGGCGCGTGGAGATGCCGAGCGCGTGCGCGACGTGCTCGGGACCCAGGCGGGGGTCGGCCAGATGCCGGTCGATGTGTTCCTTGGCGAGCAGCAGCCGGGTGCCGGGTTCCCCGCCGCCACGGCCGCCGTCGCCGCGGAGTACGGCCAGGGAGCGCAGAAGCTCCAGTACGGTGCGCTCGGCCGCCGCGTCACCGGTGCCCGACCGTCCGAACCGGTCGGCCAGTACGGTCTCCAGGCAGCGCAGCAGCGGCGCCTCGTCCGTCGCCCCGCGGCCGAAGACCAGCGGCGCGGGCACCCCGCCGGGCAGGCACCGCTCGGCGAACACCTCGCGAAGCAGCCGCCGCCATGGAAGAACACCGCCTGGCCGGACACCAGCAGGGTGGCGAAGACCGAGTCCTTGGGGGCCGCACGGCAGGTCCGGGGGCTGCGTTCGCTGACGTGCTCGTTGCCGGCGATGTCGGTCGGCCGCAGGCTGCCGAGGCCGGTGTTGGTCTGCGTGGCCGGCAGCCCGTCCTCGGAGTACGGGGAGCAGGTCAGGCCGGCCAGGGTCCGCCGGGTGTAGTCCTCCCACAGGTCCACGCGGTCCGCGGGGGCGACCGACCGGGCCGAGATCCGGGAGAAGGCGGCGGGACGTCCGGGCACCTCCGCCTCCTTGCTTCGGGCGTGGGTCCGGTGCAGCCTGCTCCGCGGCGTCGCGCCCGAACACGGCTCCGGGCGGGCGGCCGGAGCCGGACCCCGGAGCCGCCAGGATCTTGATGTCCGTCCCGGCCCCCTCCAGCAGCGCCGCGTATCCCCGCTCGACGACGGCCTCCAGCGGAACGACCGAGGTGACCACCGGTGTGCGGGCCGGGGACGGGGACGGCGCGCTCGGTGACGCGGACGTCCCGTGGGCCGTACCAGACCGCTGCTTTCATACGGGCCTCCCCGTCGGCCGGGCGCGGGCTCAGCGGAACAGTCCGTCGACGTAGTCGGCGCCGATACCGACCCGCTCGTAGTGGGCGCGGCACATCTCGATGTAGTCGTGCACGTCGAAGTAGCCGGTGGGCTCGCCGTGCTCGTCGAGCCAGATGAGCGGCCCCTTGACGGGAACAGGATCTTCATCGGCTCATCGCTCTCGTACGCGACCAGGGTGTGGACGCGAACACCTCGTACGGGTGGTAGTGCCGGTTGACCAGCCCGGCTTCCTTGGCGCGCAGGACGTCGGACCAGGAGTTGTCCTTGACGTTGGTCCACAGCGGGCGTGAGCCCACGGTCTCGGTGAACGGCGCGTAGTAGCGGTCGTCGTCGGTGGCCGCGCCCGGGATGTGGACCTCGGGCAGGGCGTCGGGCTTGAAGGAGTTCTCGATGGGCCCGAGGTTCTTCCAGAACTCGTCGGCTGCCTGCTCGGGCAGGGCGTACTCCGTATGCGCTCGTCCGGTTCCGTCGGATGGGTGGCCGGAAGTCAACCGCGCACCGGGCCGCCCTGTCTTGCCCGGCACGGACACCGCTGTTGCCTGATACGGCCGTCCCACCGGGCGCGGTGCGGCTGAAGGGCGGACCCGGTCACAGCGAACGGGTGGTTGTGGGCCTTGCGGCGCCGTCTGCGGGCAGACGGTCACGGAGGGGGACCGGTACGGCTGATGACGAGGATGGGTCAGGCATGAGCGAATACGAGCGTTCCCGTACGATGCCCGCGCTGCCCGAGCACGTATTCGACCAGGCGAGCAATGTGGGGCAGCTCGACAGCTGGCTGCCGCAGGAGCTGCACGTCCGCGCGGAGGAGCTGCCAGCGGTGACCGTGCACGAGGACCGTACGGGTGAGGACGCGCCCGCCCTGTTCCGCGCCGAGCGGGACCAGATGCGGCTGGAGTGGGGCACCCGGGAGACCGGCGGCTACGCCGGCTGGCTCCAGGTGTCCGGCATCGGCAGCGGCGCCAGCGAGGTGACGGTGCACCTGTCCTTCTTCGAGGACCAGCACGACCCCGGCGAGAAGGCCGTCAACGCCGAGCTGGACCGCAGCCTGGAGCGCCTGGCGGAGCAGGTGCGGCTGCGGGTCGACGTCGGGGGCAGCGGCTGACCGGGCCGGCCGGAGCACGCGTACGGCACCGCGCCCGGCCGTGGACGCGGTGCCGCGAGCAGCTCCTGCGCCGCTCGGCCCTTGCGTCGGCAGGTCACGCTCGGGCCGGGGAGGCAGCGCTCAAGGAGCCGGAAGGCAGTGCCTTCCGGCGGAGGGTCAGCGCTTGCGCTGGAAGGTCTTGCCCTGGTGCGTGTCGGCTGAGCACGACGCCTTCTCGGCCGCCGTCATCTTCCGCGTCTTGACGACCACCGCGTTGCTGACGCCGTCCGTACCATTGGGGGCCGGGCCGGTGACGGTGTCCGGCACGAACCAGTAGTAGTGCCCCCACTTGGGGCTGTCGTAGTGCGTCTGCCAGGTGCCCGAGACGGTCTGCATCACCTGGGCGCGGGAGATCCAGCCCACCTCGCCGGGCTGCACGGTCATGTCCAGCGAGCTGTTCTCGGTGTGCGAGCTGGACCAGGTGTGGCTGTACTGCGCCGTGACGCTCAGGTCGATGATGCCCGCGAGCTTGCCGCCGGCGGTGACGGAGACGCCCGCCGTGTCGGTGGACCCCACCGTGTCCGACCAGCCCATCGACTGGGTGGCGGGCGATGTGGTGCAGTTGTACAGCGAGTTGGACACCTGCCGGAAGTTGCCCAGGTACGCCTTCCCGAGCACCGGCTCGTTGAAGCTGCACTTGCCCTCGCCGGACGCGCAGTCGGCTATCAGCTGCTTGCGGTCCGGGCCGTCGGCCGCCGCTGCGGGCACGGTCATCGCCGCGGCCAGGCCCGCGGCCGTCGCCGCGAGCACCAGAGCGCGTCCTCCGTGCCGCACGGTGCGGTTCTTCGTCATGTTCCGATTCCTGCCTCTCGCCTTGCCTCGTGGATGCGGCCAGGCCGTTGAATTCTCAACCTGCCTGTGGTAACCGCCTGTTGCGTGAGAGGCTGATGCAAAAGGTGATCCAATTACACCAAGATTTGGTCAAGTTGTAGATGTTCGTTACAGGCATCCCTACCGACATCCGGTCTGCGGCCCGCCGGCGGCCTTCACGACGGACGCCGGCTCTCCGAGCGGGCCGGGCCGACCAGGACGTCGCTGTGCGGGGAGCGGGCCTTGGCCGGTGGGCGGACGGCCGGTCCGGAGGCGGCATCGGGGTCCGGGTACAGCAGCGCGTGGCGCCTGCGGGCTTCGGCCGCGGCCTCGGGGCGCGGCACCGCCGTGTGCTCCGTCCTGCCGTCCGGCCACAGCGTGGTGACCAGGCACAGGCCGTCGAGACAGCGCGCGTCCCGCAAGTGCCGGGCCACGCCCCGCACTCCGGTCGGCACCGTCAGACACGCCCCGCCCGCGGTGTCGAACTCCGCGACGGCCAGCCCCTCGGCCCCCAGTCGTGCGCCCACCGCCCGGCGTTCACGCCCGGACCCGAAGCACCACACGTCGCTGTTGCGGTGTACGACGACCGCGGCCGCCTCCGGCCCCGTACCCACGGCGGTCCCGTCGTCCGGAGCCTCGCACCAGGGAAAGGGACGGCACAGCAGCCGCACTCCCGCGCGCTCCGCCCAGTCCACGGCACCCTCGTGGACGACCTTGGCCCCGTGCCGGGACATCCGGCGTGCTCCCTCGTAACTGATGCGGGCCAGGGTGCGGGCCTCCGGGACCAGATAGGGGTCGGCGGTGCACACTCCGGGCACGTCGGAGAAGAGTTCGCAGGTGTCGGCGCCCAGTGCGGCAGCCGTCGCCACTGCCGAGAGGTCCGAGCTGTTACGGCCCAGCATGACGGTCCGTCCGCCCGCGTCGACGGCCTGCCCCCGGGGACGACCGCGACCGGACAGTCGGCCAGGGCCCCGGCCAGCGCC
Organism: Streptomyces sp. NRRL F-5755; assembly: GCF_001279365.1. Lineage (NCBI taxonomy): Bacteria > Bacillati > Actinomycetota > Actinomycetes > Kitasatosporales > Streptomycetaceae > Streptomyces > Streptomyces sp. NRRL F-5755. The sequence goes on from NZ_LGCW01000308.1 coordinate 25,669, forward strand.
CCGGGGACGGCCGAGACGAGTTTCGCCCGGTCGCCCGGCCCCTCGGCGAGGAGCCCGGTGTCCGCCGCCTGGAGGGGGCGGGCTGTCACGCCCTCGGCGTCGAGCGCGGCGGCCAGCAGGGCGACGCTCGCCGTCTCACCGGTGGTCAGCAGCATGGCGGCGGCGTCCGCCGGCGGGTCCTCGGCCAGGTGGTCCAGGGCCTGCTGGAGCCTGCCCGTCGTCCCGGACATCGCACTCGCCACCACGACCAGCGGGCGCCGGTCCCTGGCGACGCGACGCGCCGCGTACCGGGCGACCCGGTGGTAGCCGTCGAGGTCGGCGAAGGCCGAGCCGCCGAACTTCAGCACCACCGGACGCCCGTCGGGCAAGCGGCGGGCCGTCATCCGAGCCACCCGTTCTTCAGGGCGAGTTCCACGATCTGCAGCGCGTTGAGCGCCGCCCCCACCCACAGATTGTCGGCGACCACCCAGAGCGCCACCGACCGGTCGTCCTCCGGCTCGACGCGTATCCGCCCGACATGGACCAGGGCACGGTCCTGCGGCCGCGCGAAGACGGTACGGGGCATGGGGTACGCGGGGCTCTGCGACCAGCCGTAGACCCGTAACCCGGGGGTCGCGGCCAGGGCGGCCCCGACGGCCCCGGCCGTGACCGGCTCCCGCAGCCGGACGTGCACGGCCTCGGAGTGGCAGTCGAAGACCGGCACCCGTACCGCGGTGGCGCTCACCCGCAGGTCCGGCAGGCCGAGGATCTTGCGCGGCTCGCGGACGAGCTTGCGCTCCTCGTGCGTGAGCCCGGTGTCGTCCGGGTGGGGCTCAGCACCGCGCCGAGAACAGCGGCACCCCGAGGGCCGTGAGGATCGAGTGCGCCCCTGCCTCCGTGGGCACGTGCAGCAGGCACAGCACCCGGTCGCCCGGCTCGGTGTGCTCGGCGAAGTACCGGTTGGTGTCGGGCACATGGCTCAGCGGCCGCTCCAGGTACAGGTCGAGCGGGCGGCCGATGCCGGGGATGACCCCGCGGACCGGGTCGAAGGGCGCTCCGGGCGCGAGTGCCGCGGCGACCTCCGCCGCCAGCGCCACCTGGCTGTCGTCCTTGCCGGTGAGGTCCGGATACATCGAGATGTCCGGATGGCCGCTGAACGCCGACATCGCGCGGTGCACGGGGTTGTACGTCTTGAGCGCGATCACCTCGGGGAACGGGCGCCCCTCGGCGAGCAGCCGGGCGAAGTGCGCCGCCCAGCTCTCCTTGAAGACCACCCCGTTGCGGTACGCGTCGCCCACGAACTGGATCATGATGTGCAGGCAGGTGCGCCCCGACGGCAGCTCCGCCCACCGCGAGGTGAGCAGCGCCACGACCCGGTCACGCTCGCGGTCCACCCCGACGACGACGTGGTCGGCCTTGGTCAGCATGTCGCGGCGGAGCGTGAAGAGCTGGCGGATGCGCAGCCCGGGCATGGCGAGGACCAGGCCGTCCACGATCCGCTTCTCGGTCTCGGTCGGCAGGTCCCGGCCGGGCGGCAGGGTCAGGATCTCGACGCCCCGCCGCCCGTCCGGCCGTGCGGCACGCCCGTTGTCAGCCACCGCCGTCCCCGCTCAGACGTCGGCCGCGGTGGGCAGCGGGATCTGGGCGTCGCTCTTGCCGATCACGGTGAGCTGGTGCAGCTCCACGAAGTACAGCTTCCACAGCCAGTAGATGTGGTCGAGGTGTTCGGTGACCCGCTGCTCGTCGGCCTCCGATGTGATCAGCGTGGACAGCACCCGCCACACGAAGTCGTCGTGGTCGTCGTCGAGGTCGGTGTTGACATGGGCGCGGGCGCCCTTGACGTTCTCCTCGCCGAGGACATTGCCCAGGTTGTCCAGCCATTCGGGCTGGGTGCGGGTGGTGACGTACTCCACGAAGTAGACGCTGGTGATCAGCGCCAGCGGGCTGTCGTCGAACTCCATGCCGTACTGGAGGTATCCGGTGAGCAGCTTGGTGGAGAGCATCGGCTCGGTGGAGTAGATCTGGTCCTTGGTGACCCCGACCTTGGCGAGGTCGGCCGCGAACAGCCGGTCGTGCAGCATCTCGTCGTCGGTGTAGTGCGCCCACGCCTTGGCCTGCACCGGGTCCGTCTTGGTGAAGTACTTGATGGCCAGCGCGTCCACGGTCCGCTTGCGGCGCAGCCGCAGGATCGTCTCGATGTTGTGGCGCTTGTAGTAGTCGAGGTTCAGCTCGGCGGCGTTCTTCTGGTGCTGGGCGTACGGGACCGTCTCGTAGAAGTCCTTGATGAAGGTGTCGAGGAGCGCGTCGACCTTCTTGCGCAGTCCGGGGTTGGTCGTCATGGCGTGCATTCCTCCTTGGGGTCAGTGGCAGCCGCAGCCGGCGCTGGAGACGCGCTGCATCCGGCCGCGGCGTACCGCCTTGCGGGCGCCGAGCACGGCGGTTCCGTCCGAGGTCAGCAGCGAGCTGCGGGGGCAGAGGAAGGCCAGGGCGAAGCGCGTCGCCGGAGTGACGCCCAGTCCGAGGTTGACGACGCCACCGGTCGCGCCGTACACCTCGTTGGGGCCGCAGTTCGCCGGGATGACCTCCGTGGTGGTGTTGATCCCGAAGCCGAGTTCCCAGATGACGCGGTAGCGCGGGTCGTCGGTGAGGAGCTTGTCCAGCTCCGCGGCGGCCGGTGCGGCCGCCGCCGTCTGCGGGGTGACGCCTTCGATGCTGCCGGCGGTGATGTGCAGGGTCACGGCGTTGGCGACGAGCGGCGAGAGCGCTTCGAACAGCCGCTGCTGGCCGGGGCCGTCGGCCGGGTCCTCGTGACGGTGGACGATGGGCCGGCCGCGCAGGGTCAGGTTCCCGTTGAGGCCGAGCAGCCGGGCGTCCGGCGCGAAGGTGGTGATCTCCGCGGCGGTGACGCTGAGCTTTCCCGGCGGGAAGATCTGCTGGTCGCCCGCTTCCATGACGCCGGCCTGCTGGTTCCAGACGCAGTCGCCGAGCTCGTGGTCGAACTCGGCCTCGGTGCCGGAGGCGTCGTCGACGATCGTCAGGCGGCGGCTCTCCCCCACCCGGTCGAAGAACTCCTCGGCCACCCGCGCGTGTTGGTCCGCGTCGGTACGGGCGGCGGTGCGCAGGAAGTAGCTGATGTGTTCGCCGGTCAGCGGCGTGGATCCGGCCGGCAGCACGGCCAGCTTGCGCCCGCCCAGTTCCCGTTCGGCCGGCGAGTCGAGGAACCGCCCGGGGCAGACCGCCAGCACGTGCGCGTCCGCGGGGACGCTGCGCTCGATGACCTCGCCCAGGCGCGCGCCGGGCGGGAGCGTCAGGCGCAGTACGCGGGAGCATCCGTCACCGGGAAGCAGGGAAAGCGGCTCGGCGTACTGTTCACTCGTGATCAGGCAGAACGTCTCGGCCGGCTCGCCGAACTGGCCGAGGTCGCTTGTTTTATTTCCTTGCATTCACCCCGCCGGGCCGTGCGATGGTGCTCCGCCAGGAGACGGAGACGACCCGCTCGGCGGTGGGGTGGTCCAGGCGGCCGAGCACCGCGACTCCCTTGCTGGTCAGCACGCGGGTGCCGGGCACGATGATGTCCAGGTGGTACTGGGTGTACGGGGTGAGGCCGAGCCCGTAGTGCAGGCAGCCCTCGGTGCCGCCGTACACCTCGTTCATGGCGTGGTTGCCGGGCAGGATGTCGTGCGAGACGTTGAGGGCGTGGCCGATCTCCCACACGATCCGGTAGCGGGAGTCCACGGCGAACATCTGCTCCAGCATCGCCACCGCCGGCGCCGCTCCGGCGTCCAGCGCCTCCAGGCTCGTGATCCTGCCGTCCTCGACGACGGCCTTGATCGCGTTGTCGCGCATCGTCCAGAGCCGGGAGTGGATGCGCGCCTGGTCGGCCCGGGAGAAGGACGGCGTGCCGCTGTGCAGGATCGGGTACCCGCGCAGCGTGATCTCGCCCTCCAGCGGCAGTTTCAGTGCCTCGTCGAACTCCCTGATCTCGACCGGCAGCACGCTGACCTCGCCGGACGGCACGATCTGCTGGTCGCCCCAGTCCAGCGGCCCGGCCTGCTGGTTCCACACCAGGCCGTCGCGCAGGTGGTCGAGGGTGGCGCGGGTGCCGTGCGCCGGGTCCGCGTAGACCAGGTGCTCGCAGTCCTCGGCCAGTTCGAAGAACGTGTCGCAGAACGCCGCCTGGCCGGCCGCCGAGGTCCGCTCCATCACACCGAGGAAGTGCCGGATCTCGTCGAGGCCGGTGGGCGTCGAGTTGCACGCCATGCCCATGATCTTCCGCTGCCCCACCAGATCGGGGGCCGGCGATTCGAAGAACCTGTAGGGCGATATCACCAGTACGTTCGCGGGTTCCGGGATCTTCTTGTCGAGGATTTCGGTGAAGTCGTCCCCCCGGTCCATCGTGATGGTGAGGAATTCCCGGTAGGGAGCCGTCCGGGCGACGTCGAACCGGTCGACCAGCTCGGAATTCGTGACCAGGCAGAAGCTGCTTCCGGTGGCTTCACCGAACCGGCTGAACCGGCCGGGATCAATGGATATCTGTGCGGACACGATCACTCCCGTCATGGCCTCTGCGTATTTCCTCGACGTGGTCATCACTTTGGCCGACCGCGGAGTCGCTCCGCTATAGGACATTGGTCCCTGCACCCGTGTTCCGTTCGGTCGGCGCCGCGCGGCCTCCCGAGGGCCGCCGCACGGGCGGGACTTCGGAAGCAGGCCCAACGACCGATCGCGGGTCCGCCGCTTCCGCCGCTACTGTCCGGAAAGAACCGCTGACCGAGCAGCGGTCGTCACGACCACAGGGAGAACATCCGCATGCGCGTCATCGCCTTCGATCACCTGGTCCTCAACGTCGCGGACGCCGAGCGCGCCCTCGGCTTCTACTGCGGTCCGCTGGGGCTGGAACCGGTACGCGTCGAGGAGTGGCGCGCCGGGAAGGTGCCGTTCCCCTCGGTACGGGTCAGCCCGACCACGATCATCGACCTCCTCGAAGGCGACCGGGGCGAGTCCAACGTCGACCACATCTGTCTGGTCGTGGAGCCGCTGGACTGGCAGGAGGTGATCGATTCCGGTGTCCTCACGGTGGTCGACGGACCCGGGCAGCGGTTCGGCGCCCGGGGCGACGCGCAGTCCGTCTACGTACGGGACCCGGACGGCAACACGGTCGAACTGCGGTGGTATCCGCAGGACAAGGAGGCGTAAGGGCGCCGGCCTACCGGCGCCCGGCCATACGCAATGCGGGCGGTGGCCCGGCGGGAAATGTCGCCGGGCCACCGCCCGCATTGTGCGGCGCGCGAGCGCGTCACACAGGCGTCACCGCTTGAACGCGTCCTTCGCCTTTTCGCCGGCCTCGCGCATATCACCCTTGGCGCGTTCCGCGCGGCCTTCCGCCGTCATCCGCTCGTTGCCGACCGCACGGCCGACGGTTTCCTTCACGGCGCCCTTGGCGCGCTCGGCCTTGCTGGAAGCCTTCTTGTCGGCAGTCATGGTCGCGCTCCTTTTCGGTCGAGCCGTTTCCTTGACAGTGCATCGCGTGCCCGTGCGCCGGGACCGTAAACAGGCGGATCCGGTTCGGATTCCGTACGGGGTTCCGTACCGCTTGCTCACGGGCTCGTCGCGGCCGTGTGCGGGGCGCGCCAGGGGCGCAGTAATGCGGCCGGTGCGGCGGGAAACCGGGTGTACTCGGACCGTGAACTGGTACCCGATGCGGCTGACCACCCCGGTCAAGCAGCATGTCTTCGGCGGCCGGGCCGTTCCCGAGCGGCTCGGCCGGACCGGGCTGCCGGACGGGCCGGTCGCGGAGACGTGGGAGGTCAGCGATGTCGAGGGCGAGCACGCCCATGTCCTGAATGGGGCACTGGCCGGGCACACGCTGCGGGAGCTGGCCCTGGCCCACCCGGACGAGCTGGTCGGCCGGGGCTGGCGCGGGCCCCGGTTTCCGCTGCTGACCAAGTTCATCGACGCCCACCGGCCGCTGCCGGTCCATCTGCACCCCGACGACACGGCGGCGCGCGAGCAGGAGGGCGAGCCGAACGGCAAGACGGAGGCATGGCACATCCTGCACGCGCCGCCCGGCACCACCGCGCTCGCCGGGGTACGGCCCGGGGTGGACCACGACCGGCTGCGGCGGGCACTGCTCGCCCAGGACTTCGACGCGGTGCTGCGGCGCCTGCCGGTGCGCGCCGGTCAGACCCTGTACGTACCGGGCGGTACACCGCACAGTTTCGGGCCCGGCACCCTCGTGTACGAGATCGAGCAGACCTCCGACCTCCAGCAGCACGCGATGCGCCACCGTATGGAGGACGGGGCCCCGATCGACGACGGGCAATGGCGGGCCAACATCGAGGCGCTGCTGCGCGAGTGGCGGCCGGAGCACCGGCCGGATTTCCACCCCGGGCTGCGGCTGCCGGCGGAGGACGGCGTGGCACGGCGGATGCTGTGCGCCGGGCCGTATTTCGCGCTGGAGAACTGGCGGGTCCGGGCGCCGGGGTCCGCGGTGCCGGCGTTCGACACGTGTGTGGTGCTCAGCAACATCGGCGCCGCGGCGGAAGTGACGTGCGGGGCGGTACGGGAATCGCTCGGCCCGGCCGAGACGCTGGTGCTGCCCGCCGCCACGGTCTCCGGCGTCCGTATCCACGGCCCCGCCGATGTGCTCCTCGGCTACCTGCCCGACCTGGAGCGCGATGTCCGCGCCCCGCTGCTCGCGGCGGGCCACTCCCCCGGGGCGATCGCCGCGCTGGGCGAGGGGCTGGGGTAGCCGCGCGGCACCGCACCGGCCGGTCACCCGCATATCCGCCCAACAGATGATCTTCTGGGTGATTACGGCAAATAGGTAAAAGATTCCCGCGGGGGGAATTTGTCGCGGACTCCGGTGTACACCAACTACGCCCCCGCTCCGTGCGGACGCACGGGCCGGTGACGATCGAAGGATGGGATGCATGAACGACAGCCATATCCGGCCGCCCCGGACCCCGGCGGCCTTCCCCCTCGCCGGGCGGGCGCCCGCGCCGGTTCCCGGACCTGTGGCGCACGTTTCCGATGCGAACTGAGACGCTCCCGGTCGAGTCCGAGTTCTTCGCTCCCCGCGCGGCCATCGACGACCTGCTGTGCACCTTCCTGACGGAGCGGGCGCAGAGCGCCGCGGTGCCCGGCCAGTCGGCGCTGGTCCTCCTGCTGCGGGACTTCATCGAGGGCGGAAAACGGGTCCGGCCGCTGCTGTGCGTGGCCGGCTGGCGGGCGGCGGGCGGGGACGGGGACCCCGCGCAGGCCGTACGGCTGGCCGCCTCCATCGAGTTGGCACACGCCTGCGCCCTTGTGCACGACGACATCATGGACGCGGCCGACAGCCGTCGCGGGCGCCCCTCGGTCCACCGGATACTCGCCGACCGCCACCCCCTGCCGGAGATGGCCGAACGATTCGGCACCAGTGGCGCCATCCTGGTGGGCGACCTGGCCCTCGTCTGGTCCGACGAGCTGCTGCACACCACACAGATGCCCGACGCGCACCGCGTCGCCGTCCTGCGCGTCGTCGACCTCGCGCGGGCCGAACTGATCGCCGGCCAGCACCTGGACCTGCTGACCACCGGCGACCTCGACGTGAGCATGGAGACCGCGCTGACCGTCGTCCGCTACAAGACGGCCAAGTACACCGTCGAACGGCCCTTGCAGGTCGGGGCCGCCCTGGCCGGCGCCGACCAGCGGCTCATGGACGCCTGCAGCGCCTACGGTGTGCCGCTCGGCGAGGCGTTCCAGCTCCGGGACGACGTGCTCGGGGTGTTCGGCGACCCGGACCAGATGGGCAAGTCCCGCCTGGACGATCTGCGTGAGGGCAAGTGCACCAGCCTCATCGTCCGTGCCCTGCGGGTGGCGACGCCCGCCCAGACCGAGCGGCTGCGCGAGGTGATCGGCAACCCCCAGCTGGGCGAGCCGGAGGCCGCGGAGGTCCGCGAGATCCTCACGAGCACCGGTGCCCGGGCCGCGGTGGAGCGAATGATCGAGAAGCGGTACCAGCAGGCCCTGTACGCCCTGTACACGGCGCCCTTCACCCCTGGCGCGGTCAGCACGCTCAAGGCCGTCGCGGAAGCGGCCGTCCATCGGACGGCATGACGCGGCGGTCCCGTCCCGCCCACCGGCCGGCACCGGGGAGCGCGGGCCCGGAACCATCGTCCGACCAGTACGGAGCCGCCCCATGACGACGCCCGCGACGAGCGCCCCCGCGGCGGTGCTGCTGACCGTCTGGCGGGAGATCCGGCTGAGCTGGCTGTTCATCCGCGTCGACCGCTGGACCACCGTCTTCCCCGGCACCTGCTTCGTCGCGGCGGCGGCCGTCCACGCGCGGCTGTCCCCGCGCGAGGCCGCGGTCACCGTGGCCCTGGGGGCGGTGTACTTCTGGCTGTTCATCTACGAGCACACCCTGGCCAACCAGCTCGTCGGCGTCGAGGAGGACCGCCACAACAAGCCCTTCCGGCCGCTGGTCACCGGCGAGAGCACCATCCGGGGCGCCCGGCTGCGCCTGGTCGCCGTACGGATCGCCTTCCCCGTGTACGGCTACTGCCTGGGCGTCCTGAAGTGGGCGCTGATGTGGCAGATCCTGTCCCTGCTGCAACACGAGTACGGTTGGGGCCGTCACTGGCTGGGCAGAAACCTGTACGCCGGGATCGGCGTCATCGCCCAGCTGGCGGCCGCGTGGGAGATCGTCACCGTGCTCACACCGGACGCCTGGCGCTGGATCTGGACGCTGACGATCACGGTGACCTTCCTGATGTCCGTCCAGGACCTGCGCGACATGCACGGTGACCGCGTGGTCCGCCGCTCCACGATGCCGCTGGTCTTCGGCGAGCTGCCCACCCGGGCCTTCCTGTGCGCCGGCTTCGCCGTCGGCCCCGTCTTCATCCACTCCTTCCTGATGGCGCCCGCCGGGGCGCACTGGTGGCTCGTCGCCAGCGATGTCTTCCTGTGCGGCCTGAGCCTGGTGCTGGCGGCCCGGGTCTGGCTGCTGCGCGGCCCGGAGCACGACCAGCGCAGCTACCGCCTGGTGGAACAGTGGTACACCTTCGCCCTCGCCGCCTCCATCTACACACTCCGCTGAACGAAAGGGCCCGACGTGCCAGGTGAGGGGACCGAGCGGCAGCCGCGGCTGCGGATCAGGGGCGTGTGGAAGGCGTACGGGCGCAGACAGGTGCTGCGCGGCGCCGACCTCGACGTGCCGCCGGGGGCGCTGGTCGGTGTCGTCGGGGAGAACGGCTCGGGCAAGAGCACGCTGCTGCGCATCGCGGTGGGCGAGCTGACGCCCGACACGGGCACGGTGGCGCGCGCCGGGGCGGTCGGTTACTGCCCGCAACGCGCCGTACTGAACGACTCGTTCACCGTCCTGCAGCATCTGCGGCTGTTCCAGGTGGCCTACCGGCTGCCGACCCTGGCGCGGGCCCACGAGCTGATGGATCTGCTGGCGTTCGCCGGCAGCGAGCACCTGCGGCCCGGCGAACTGAGCGGCGGTACGCGGCAGAAGCTGAACCTGCTGCTCGCGTTGATGCACGACCCGCAGCTGCTGGTGCTCGACGAGCCGTACCAGGGCTTCGACTGGGACACCCACCAGCGTTTCTGGGCGCTGGCCGCGGGTCTGCGCGACGCGGGCCGCTCGATCGTCGTGGTCTCCCATCTGCTGCACGACCTCCACCATTTCGACGCGGTCGGTCACTTGCGGGAGGGCCGCCTCGTCGCCGAGGAGCCCGTCCGATGAACCGTCACTGGCCGGCCTTCACCGAGATGCTGCGGTGCACCCTGCTGGGCCACCTCACCAACCGTCTGGCCATGCTGCTGGCAGGCGCCTTCATCCCGCTGTGGATCGGCGCGGCGCACCTGTGCGCCTCCAGCCGGATCGTACGGTTCTCCCTCGACGCCGCGGGCGAACCGGTCGTCGCCCAGGCGAACCACGTCGGCCAGGTGACCAACGCGCTCGGCGCCGTGATGATGGTCAGCGGCTTCATGACGTTCATGGAGACGTTCAAGGCGGGCGAGATGGACCGCCGGCTGCTGCTGGCCGGCTATCCCCGTGGCCAGATGCTGCTGGCGAAGGTCACGGCCGCCGCCCTCATCGCCGGGGCCCTGGCCCTGTACACGACGACCCTGCTGTACCTGACCCTGCCCGTACAGCAGTTGGGCCCCCTCCTTACAGCCGTCTTCGGCGCGGGCCTCGCCTACGGCGGCATCGGCCTGCTCCTGGGGTCACTGGTGCGCGGAGAGCTGGAAGGTTTCTTCCTCGTCGTCATGCTCAGCCTGCTGGACAGCGGGCTGCAGAATCCGGTCATCAACGTGGTCGACGTGGACGGCCGCGCCGCCCTCCCGCTCTACGGCTCGAACCAGTCGGCGCTGACCGCGGCTTTCACCCACCTCGGCCCGCCGGGCCACGCGCTGCTGCCGCTCTCCTGGTGGGCCGCGGCCAGCGCCCTCGCCCTGCTCGTCTTCCACCTGCGTACTCGCTCCTACTACAGGCCCGGCACGGCAGCGATCCCGGTGCAGTCGGATACGGCCACGCAGTCCCTGCCCCCGGTGCCCGGCTGACGGTGCCGTGCGCCCGCCGTCATACGGGCGGCAGCGCCTGCTTCCACGCGGTTCGGGCGGCTCCCGTGTTCTGTCGCTGTGCGTAGCGCCCCAGAGCGGTGAGGGGGAAGACGAGCCGGTAGTGACCGTAGCTCAGTGCGTCGATCCCGGGGACGCCCGTGGCGGTGAACTGCGGTTCTTCCCAGGATCCGTCCTCCGTCTGCATGGTGGTCAGCCAGTTCACCCCGTCGCGGACCGCGGTACCGTCCCGCTCCCCCGCCGCCAGCAGCGCCAACAGCGCCCAGGCCGTCTGTGAAGGCGTGGACGGTCCTTTGCCGACGAGCGCGGGGTCCACGTAGGAGTGCCATGCCTCTCCCCAGCCGCCATCGGTGTTCTGTACGGACTCCAGCCATCCGACGGCGCGCCGGATGGCGGGGTGGTCCAGCGGGACACCGGCGGTGACGAGGGCAGGGACCACGGCGCCCGCCCCGTAGATGTGGTTCGACCCCCAGCGGCCGAACCACCCGCCGTTGTCCTCCTGATGGTCGAGCAACCAGCGGACACCGCGCCGGGTACAGGGATCGTCCTGCCGCCCGACGGCCGACAACATCTCCACCACGTGGGCGGTGACGTCCGGTGTGGGCGGGTCGGTACAGAATTCACCGAAGTCGAAGACGGGGAGCCTGCCGACCAGCGTGCTGGTGTTGTCGGGGTCGAAAGCACCCCATCCGCCGTCTCTGCTCTGCAGGCCGCAGGACCACCGCACGGCTCTGCTCTCCGCCGCGCCGACGCGCGCCGGGTCGGGGTGGGCGACGCGACGCAGCGCGAGGAGGACGAAGGAGGTGTCGTCGTTGTCGGGGTAGTTCTGGTTGTCGAACTCGAACGACCAGCCGCCCGGGGCGAGACCGGGCCGCCGCACGGCCCAGTCGCCGGGCCGTGTGGTCTGCCGTGCGAGCATCCAGTCCGCGGCGCTGACCAGCGCCGGGTGGCCGGCCGGCAGGCCCGCGTCGGCGAGTGCCGTGGTGGACAGGGCGGTGTCCCAGGTCGGCGACTGGACCGTTTCCACCATCCGCACGTCGTCCTCGTACCAGACCGTGCTGCTCTCGATGTAGTCGAGCGCGGCCTTGAGCACCGGGTGGGCCGGCGAGTAACCGTGCAGGTGGAGGGCGAGCACCGGGTAGACGGTCACCGGGACGAAGCCGGCCCAGTCACCGCCCGCCTCCTGACGTTCGACGAGCCAGCGGACACAGGCGTTCAACGCGGCGCGGCGCACCGGGTTGGGGGCGGCTTTGCCGTAGACGGCCAGCACCTTGTCCAAGCGCTGGAACACGCCTTCCCAGCTGCCGATCGGGGCGGCGGCCGTACGGGCGGGTGGCTCGCCGGCGGCGAACAGTTCGTCGATACCGAAGGGCGCGGGCTTCACGGGCCGGTAGGCGCGGATGACCGCCAGCGGCACGAGTACGATCCGGATGAAGGATGCGAAAGAGTAGATGTTCATGGGGGCCCAGGCCGGCAGGGCGATGATCTCAGGCGGCACCTCGGGCAGGTCGTCCCAGCTCAACCAGCCGAACACGGCGAGCCAGATGCGCGAGACCACCTGCCCTGCCGCGACACCGCCCTGCTCACGGACCCACGCCGCGGCCCGGAGCATGTGGGCCTCCTCCGGGCGGTCCCCGGCGAGCCGGAGCGCCACATACGCGTGGATCGTGGTCCCCAGGTGCCCGGGCGCGTCAGGGGCGAGGCCCCAGGTGCCGTCGGCTCTCTGCCGCGAACGGATCCAATTGCCGGCCGCGGCGGTCACGCGCTCGTCCGAGGTGCCCAGAAAAAGGCGCAGGAACAGTTCCTGGGCATCGAAGGAGACGTCGGTCTGGGTGATGCCCTTCCAATACCCTTCGGCGTGCTGCCGGGCCAGCATGCAGTCCGTGGCCCGCAGCACCGCGCGCTGCGCGGCCTCCTCCGTCGCGTCGGACGGGGGGTGGGGGAAGGCGACCGCCGCCTCCGCCGCCGAGGGTGCGCTCTTTTCCTTTGGCCCGTCGTCGGCTGTCGTCGTCATGGCCCAGGACTATCCGCGAGCGGTGAAAAGACACCTGGCCCGCGCAGGTTTCACCTGACTGCCCCACGGCGCCGCCCCAGGCGCCTCGGGCGTCCGCCCGGTCACAGGCAGTTGCGCACCACGCCCCAGGCGAGCAGCACGGCCACGGCCGTCACGCCCGCCCACACCGAGGTCAGGACCGGCGGCCGGCCCCGGACCGCGCGCAGCCAGGAGAGCAGGATCAGCGGCAGGGCGGCCACGAAGAGGGCGTTGTGGGCGAGGGCCGCGGCCACCTCGCCCTCGGTGAGGGCGCGCAGGGCCCGCAGCGTGCCGCAGCCGGGGCAGGACAGTCCGGTCAGGGCGCGGAACGGGCAACTGGGGTAGTGGCCGGGCGCTTCCGGGTCGCGCAGGGCCACCAGCGCGGTCAGGGCGGCGAACAGCACGGCGCCGGACCAGGCCGCGCCCGTCCGGCGCCGGGCGGGGTGCGGCGGCACGGTCAGTAGCCGCCTCCCCCCGCCGCGCTGGAGATGATGACGATCAGCATGACGAACAGGCCGACCCCCAGGCTGATGAACGTCCACATCTTCGCCTTCCCGGCCGCCTGCTCGGCGCCGGCGTAGTCGCCCGTGTTGAACTTCGCGTTGGCCTGGGTGGCGAAGACGATGGCGGCGATGCCGGTGGGCAGGAAGCACAGCAGGGTCACCAGGATGGCCGGGACGAGGTAGTTCTGCGGCGGCCTGGCGTACGGCTGGTAGCCGGGGACGTACCCCGGCTGGTACTGCGGCGGCGGTGGCGGTCCGGTGGGCGGCTGCTGGGACTGGCCGTCATAGGGGGTGTTGCCGGTGTAGGGAGTGTTGCCGCCCCAGTCCTCGCCGGGCGGACCTTGCGGATAGGCCATGACGGCCTCCTTCTCCAGTCGGATCGTCGGCCGTACGGGCTGCCGGTCGCCCCGGCCGTACGACGGGCGGGGGATCAGCCGGCGGGACCGGCGGTCTCGGTGCGTTCCTCGAAGCGGATCCAGGTCTGCCGCTCGTGCTGCCAGGCCCACCGGCCCGGTGCGGTGCCCGGGTCGAGCGCCAGGGCCTGCCGGTAGGCGTCGTCCGGCAGGCCGTGGGTGAAGACGAACTGGGCGCGGGTGCGGACGCATTCGAAGACCACGCCGTCGGGGGCGTCCACGGCGGGCTTGCGTCCGATCAGGCGGCGGACGAAGCCGCGCAGCCCGGTGTACGCGTCCTCACCGACCCGTTCGAACACGGCCCGCAGAAAGGGCTGGAGCGTGTGCCCGGCCAGCAGCACCAGCGCGTAGGTCTCCGGTCCGCGGCGCATCGGCGCGCGCCGGTAGGTGGCCTGGATGCCGGCCTCGCGCAGCAGGTCGTCGGTGGCGTGCACCGCGTCGAGCGGGTACGCCGCGGGCCAGAAGATCTCGATGTCGGTCATGTGGCCTCTTCGGGGCGGTCCGGCTCGGTGGGGGCGGTGGTGCCGGGGTGGATCCGTACGACGCCGTCGTCGGTCGCGGTGAGCACCGCGCCGTCCCGGCCGGTGCAGGCGACGCCCACCGGCCGCCCGGTCAGTTCGGTGCGCTGCTGCGGTGTGCCGTCGTGGTTCCAGCGGACGAGGACGCCGTCGTCGCTCGCCACCGCGAGCGCCGCGCCGTCCGGCGCGAACGCCAGCTCCCGTACGGCGCCGCCCTGGTGGACGCGGTGCAGCAGCCGCCCGCTCCAGGTCCAGGCGCGGACCCGGCCGTCGGGGCTGCCGGTGGCGAGCCGGTCGGCGCTGACGGCGAAGGCGCAGACCGGCTGCGGGTGGGGCCAGTGCACGGTGGTGCGTCCGTGCACGTCGAGCCGGCGTACGGCGCCGTCGGCGGTGCCGGCCAGCAGATGCCGGTCGCCGGGTGCGAAGGCCAGGCAGGGCGCCAGCGGCGCCGGGGCGGCCGACAGGCTGCGCACGATGCGGCCGTTCGTGTCGTGCACCAGGATGCGGTCGCCGCCCGCCGTGGCGAGCCAGCGGCCGTCGCCGCTGAAGGCCAGTGCGGTGATCTGTCCGGCGCGTCCCGGCAGCGTCTGTACGGGCACTTCCGTCTCCAGGTCCCAGACGACGGTGGTGCCGTTCTCGTGGAGGGTGGCGATGTGGCGGGGCCACGGGCTCCAGGCCAGGCGCAGGACCGGGCCGTGCTGCCGGACGGCGCACTCCGCCAGCAGTTCCGGCGGGTCGAGCCGGAAGACCCGCAGCGAGCCGTCCAGGCAGGCGGCGGCGAGCAGGTCGCGCGGGCCGATGGCGACCTGGGTGCACGGGCCGAGGCCGGGGAGCAGTCCGGGCGTACGGGGGCGGTCGGCGGAGCGCGAGGTGAACACCGGGGGTGTGTACGAGGGCGGGGCGGTGGGGGTGGCGGACGGGGCGGTGTCCGCGGGGGGTGTGGTGGGCTGCGGCAGGACGGTGTGGGCGCCCTGGGCGGCGGACGCGCCGGGTACGGGGCCGGGCGGCGGTGTGGCCGGCCGACTGCGGATGTAGCGTGCGAACTTGTCCCGTACACCGGCCGCCCAGGGCTGTTCGGAGGTCGGCTGTGGCCGGTACGGCGGGTATTACGGGGGGGGGGCCGCGGGCGGGGCGGGGGCCGCGCCCCCGCCCCCCCCCGGGCCGGGCCCCCCCCCCCCCGCCCTCACCCCCGCCGTACCGGCCACAGCCGACCTCCGAACAGCCCTGGACGGCCGGTGTACGGGACAAGTTCGCACGCTACATC
>NZ_LGCW01000309.1:0-81277 GCF_001279365.1 Streptomyces sp. NRRL F-5755
GTGGTGTTGAGGGGGCGGGTGGTGGGATGACCCGCTTGCGGGTCGGGTTTCCGGTCTGGGGGCGCGGGTCCGGGCCCTCCAGACTTCGTCCTCCGGTCCCGCACCCTCCCGTACGTGTTCGGCTATCGCGGCGTGGGTGGGGGGACGCCTGCCCCCACCGGCCGTCGGACGCCCTACGGCGGGAGGGGGCGGGCTGGAGGACGAAGTCTGGAAGCCCGGTCCCGTGCACGGGTGCGGGGCGGCGGTCAGCGTTCGTGGCGGGCCATCCAGGCGGCCACCAGGGCGCCGGAGATGTTGTGCCATACGGAGAACACCGCTGCCGGGAGTGCCGCTGTGGGGCTGAAGTGGGCGGTGGCCAGGGAGGCTGCCAGGCCGGAGTTTTGCATGCCTACCTCGAAGGCCATGGCCCGGCCGGCCGGTTTGCCCAGGCGGGCCAGGCGGCCGGCTGCGTAGCCGAGGGTCAGGCCGAGGCCGTTGTGGAGGATCACCGCGAGGATCACCAGGGCCGCCGCGTCCTTGATGCGGGCGGCGCTGCCGGATACGACGATCAGCACGATGACCGCGATGGTCAGGGCGGACAGCCACGGCAGGGTGGGGAGTGCCCGGTCGACCCAGCGGCCGAGTGTGAGGCGGACCAGGAGGCCGCCCAGTACCGGCAGCAGCACCGTCTTGAGGATGTCGGTCACCATGACGCCGGCGTCCACGTCCAGGAACTGGCCGGCGAGCAGGAGGGTCAGGGGCGGGGTGATCAGGGGGGCCAGGACGGTGGAGACCGTCGCCACCGAGACCGAGAGTGCCACGTCGCCGCGTGCCAGGTACGTCACGACGTTGGAGGCGGTGCCGCTGGGGGCGCAGCCGACCAGGATGACGCCGGCCGCGAGCTGCGGGGGGAGATGGAGGGTGGTGGCGATCAGCCAGCCCAGGCCGGGCATGATCACGTAGTGGGCGACCAGGCCCAGGCCCACCGCCCAGGGGCGTTTGGCGACCGCCGTGAAGTCCGGCGGGGTCAGGGTCAGGCCCATCGCGAACATCACGACGCCGAGCAGCCACGGGACGGCCGGAGCCCAGCCGGTGAACGGCGCGGGCCACAGCAGCCCGGCCGCGCCGGCCGCGATCACCAGGAGCGGGAAGACGGTGACGGCCCGCCGCGCCGCCCGGTCGGAGGCGGGCAGGTCGCCGGCGGGGGCGGGGCGCTGGCTGAGCTGTTCGGTCGGCACGGCGGAACCCTAACGCCGGGGTGGGTGTAGGGGGCAGGGGGTTTCGGATGGTGGACGGGAGGTCAGTCGGTGAAGGCTTTCGCCAGCGCCTCGGTGAAGCGGTCGGTGGTCGCGCGGTCCCGTACGGCCAGCCGTAGCCACTCCGGGCCCAGACCCGGAAACGTGTCGCCGCGCCGTACCGCGAAGCCCAGCGTGCGCAGCCGGGTGCGGACGGCCGCGGCGTCCGGCAGCCGGATCAGGACGAAGGGGCCCTCGGCCGGGGTGGTCACATGGATCTTTCGGCCGTCGGGGGTGCGGATCTCCGCCAGGCTGGCCAGCAGGTGGTCGCGGTCCGCCGCGATCTGCCGGGCCGCTTCCGCCGCTTCGGCCAGCGCCGCGGGTTCGGAGCACGCTTCGGCCGCGGCGAGCGCGGGCGCCGACACCGGCCACAGGGGCTGGGCCCGTTCCAGGTCCGCGATGGTTTCCGGGGCGGCCAGGACGTAGCCGATGCGCAGGCCCGCCAGGCCCCAGGTCTTGGTCAGGCTGCGCAGGACGACGAGTCCCGGCAGGTCCGTACGGGATGCCAGGGACGCGTGTTCGCCGGGGACCGCGTCCATGAACGCCTCGTCCACGACCAGGGTGCGGCCGGGGCGGGCCAGCCGTGCGATCTCCGCGGCGGGGTGCAGGACGGAGGTGGGGTTGGTGGGGTTGCCGATGATGAGGAGGTCGGCGGTTTCGGGGACGTCGGAGGCGGTCAGGCGAAAGCCGTTCCGTTCGGTGAGGAGGACCCGTTCCACCTGGTGGCCCGCGTCGCGCAGTGCGGCCTCGGGTTCGGTGAACTGGGGGTGTACGACGGCTGGGCGCCGCGCTCGTACCGCTCGGGCGATCAGGACGAACGCCTCTGCCGCGCCCGCCGTCAGCAGCACCCGCTCCGGAGGGAGCCCGTGCCGTGCCGCCACCGCCGCGCGCGCGGGGCCGCCGTCCGGGTAGGCGGCCAGCCCGTCCAGCGAGGCGGCGATCCGCGCCTTGAGCCAGGCCGGCGGCGTACCGGTGCGTACGTTGACCGCGAGGTCGGTCAGGGCGGCGTCCGCGCCCCGTACCTCGGCGTCGCCGTGGTGGCGCAGATCCGGCTCGTACGGGCGGGAACCGGGTATGCCGGCGGGCGCGGCGGACGGCGGGGTGGTCACGGTCTCTCCTCGGTGCGGTGGGGTGTGGTGCGGGCCCTGGCCACGGCGCAGGTGGCCCGGGCCCCGGGCAGCGACTTGCGCTTGGCGACGACGAGTTCGGCGGGGCCGGGGCCGCCGCCGGCCGCGGTCAGCGCGGCGGCCTCCGCGACGCTCGGCGTGCCGGCGGCGGCCAGCGGCGCGCGGGACGGATGTGGTACGGATACGGCGGCCAGGACCGCGGCCGGGTACGTCAGCAGCGGCACGCCGAGCCGCCGCGCCGCCTCGGCCAGCCCCGGCTCCGCCGCCTTGGTGTCCACGGTCGCGAGGGCGGTGACCGCGTCCGGTGTGAGGCTCACCGAGGCGAGGCTGTCGGCGATGAGCGTCAGTACCTCGGCGGCCGGGACGCCCCGGCGGGCGCCGACGCCGACGACGACCGGTGCCGCGTTCACCGCGACCGCCCCGGGCGCCGGACATGCGCGACGCGCGCCCGGTCGGTAAGCAGGAGTGAGGGGTGCCGGAACCCCGGGGAAGGGGTGAGACCGTGCCGGTGGCCATCGCGCTGGGCGCGTTCCTGATGACGCTGCTCGGCGGCTGGATCGCACACCGCGTCACCGACCGCAGGCACCTGGTCCTGGGCCTGGCCGGGGGCCTGATGCTGGGCGTGGTCGGCCTCGACCTGCTGCCGGAGGCGCTGGAGGCGGCGGGCGGCGAGGTGTTCGGGGTGCCGGCCGCCCTGCTGTGCTTCGTGCTGGGCTTCCTCGCCACGCACGCGGTCGAACGGCTGCTGGCGGTCCGCAAGGCCGCCCACGGCATGGACCCGGAGGAGCGGGTGCCGCAGGTCGGTCTGACGGCCGCCACCGCCATGGTGGTGCACAGCTTCATGGACGGCTTCGCGATCGGCCTGGCGTACCAGGTGGGCCGGGAGATGGCGGTGGCGGTGGCGCTCGCCGTCATCGCCCATGACTTCGCGGACGGCTTCAACACGTACACGATCACCAGCCTGTACGGGAACGCCCGCAACCGGGCGCTGCTGATGCTCGGCGCGGACGCGCTGGCCCCGCTGGCCGGTGCCGCCGCCACCCTGGCGTTCACTCTTCCGGAGCAATGGCTCGGGGTGTACCTGGGCTTCTTCGGCGGTGTGCTGCTCTACCTGGCGACCTCCGACATCCTCCCGGAGGCGCATCACGACCATCCCGCGCTGTCCACGCTGCTGTGCACTGTGGCGGGGGTGGGGTTCATCTGGCTGGTGGTCGGTATCGCGGCGTGACACGGGAGAGGGTGCCGGGCCGGAGCGGCACCGGGCAGGGTGGTCATGGCGTGCCGGCTCCCGCGCCTATGGAGACCGGGCCGTTGCGCCCTTCCAGTACGGCCGTCAGTCCGGGCTCGTCGCCCGCTTCGACGGCGAGCGCGGTCCCCAGCGCGGCCAGTTCGGCGCGGATCGTCGCCGGGTCGGGGTGCGTGCCGGAGAACGCCTGCAGCCGTACGACGGGCAGGGCCTCCCCGGCGGCCGGGTGCGGCGCGTCGCCCCAGTCCAGCAGGAACGGCACCAGCCCGCCCGCGCGCGGCGGTGTCAGGGTCCACGACAGGGTGGCGCCGTCCGGGGTCCGGCGGCTCATCGTCACCGGCTCGCCCGGGTCGTAGCCCAGCGCGCGGGCCCGCGCGATGTGTCCGGCTATGCCGTGTACCCGGACCGCCCAGTGGGCCAGCCGGGGCCCGGCCAGGGAGTCGATGCCGAACCAGCGCGGCGCCTCGGGGGCGGGCTGCGCGGGGTCCGGCCCGATGATCTCCAGGTAGGCGCCGTCGCCCAGCCCCAGCAGGGCGTTGCGGGTGCCCCGGCCGGGGTGCCCGCCGCCCGGCACCGGCCGGACGCCGGTCAGCGCGGCGACCTCGGCGGCGGTGCTCTCCAGATCGGGGGTGGCGAGGACCAGGTGGTCCAGTACGGCGTCAGCCACGGGGGGCCTCCAACGGCGGGCGGGCAGCGGCGCCCGCCGCCAGGCGGCGGGCCAGCGACGGCTCGGCCGCCCAGTGGACGTGCAGGTACGAGGCATGCACCCCGTCCTGGACGTGGCCCTCCACCCGGCGTGCGGGGTGGGTCATGCCCCAGGCGGGGGACGTGCCCGCGCCCGGTTCCAGCACCGTACGGTGGAATTCGTGGCCGCGCACCCGCGTACCCGCCGCGGCAAGGGCGTTGTCGCTCAGCGCCACCGCCTCCCGGTAGCCCAGTGTGAGCCGCTGCGACATCCGCGCGTCGGCGGGCAGGACTCCGCACATCGGCTCGCCGTCCAGGGAGCGTGACAGGTACAGCAGCCCCGCGCACTCGGCGACGACCGGTGCGCCGGAGGCCGCCAGGGCCACCACGGACCGGCGCAGCGGCTCGTTCGCCGACAGTTCGGCCGCGTACATCTCGGGGAAGCCGCCGCCGATCACCAGCGCCCGGGTCCCGGAGGGCAGCCGCTCGTCCCGCAGCGGGTCGAACACGGCCACCTCCGCGCCGGCGGCCGTCAGCAGCTCGGCGTGCTCGGCGTAGGAGAACGTGAACGCGGCGCCGCCCGCGACGGCCACCACCGGCTTGCCGGTCACGCTGTCCGCGCCGCCCTGGGCCACGGCCCGCGCCGGGTCCCAGGCCGTGCCCGGCAGTTCCGGGGCGCTGTGCGCCAGCGCCAGCAGCGCCTTGAGGTCGCAGCCCTCCCGTACCTGCGCGGCCTGCGCCCGTACGGAATCCACCGCCTCGGCCTGCCGCTCGGCGACCGGGACCAGGCCCAGGTGCCGCGACGGCGTCTGCACCTGCGGCGCCCGGCGCAGCGCGCCCAGCACCGGCACGCCCGCCTCGTCCAGCGCCGCGCGCAGCAGTTCCTCGTGCCGGTCCGAGCCGACCTTGTTCAGGATCACCCCGGCCAGCCGCACCCCCGGGTCCCAGGACGCGAAGCCGTGCACCAGCGCCGCCACCGACCGGGACTGCGCCGAGGCGTCCACGACCAGCACCACCGGCGCCCGCAGCAGCTTGGCGACCTGCGCGGTGGAGGCCAGTTCGCCGTACCCGGAGGCGCCGTCGTACAGGCCCATCACGCCCTCGACCACCGCCAGGTCGGCACCGGCCGAACCGTGCAGGAACAGCGGTGCCACCTGGTCGGGGCCGCACAGGTACGCGTCCAGGTTGCGGCCGGGGCGGCCGGTCGCCAGCGCGTGGTAGCCCGGGTCGATGTAGTCGGGGCCCACCTTGTGCGCGGAGACCGTCAGCCCGGCCTCGGTGAAGGCCGCCATCAGGCCGGTGGCGACGGTCGTCTTGCCGGTGCCCGAGGCGGGCGCGGCGATGACGAGCCGGGGGATGGTGCTCACTGCTCGGCTGCTCCTGGTGCTGCGGTGCCCGGCGCCGGTGCCGTGCGGGGTGCCCGAATCACCACTCGATGCCCCGCTGGCCCTTCTGGCCCGCGTCCATCGGGTGCTTGACCTTGGTCATCTCGGTCACCAGGTCCGCGAAGTCGCACAGCTCCTGCGGCGCGTTGCGGCCCGTGATGACGACGTGCTGGGTGCCGGGGCGGTCGCGCAGGACGGAGACCACCTCGGCGGGGTCCACCCATCCCCAGTGCATCGGATACGCGAACTCGTCCAGCACGTAGAGCTTGTACGTCTCGGCGGCCAGGTCCCGCTTGACCTGCTCCCAGCCCTCGCGGGCCGCCTCCTCGTTGCTGAACTGGGAGTCGCGCTGCACCCACGACCAGCCCTCGCCCATCTTGTGCCAGGCGACCGTGCCGCCCTCGCCGGTGCCGCCCAGCACCCGCAGCGCGCGCTCCTCGCCCACCTTCCACTTCGCCGACTTCACGAACTGGAACACCCCGACCGGCCAGCCCTGGTTCCAGGCCCGCAGCGCCAGCCCGAAGGCGGCGGTGGACTTGCCCTTGCCGGGGCCGGTGTGGACGAGGACCAGCGGGCGGTTGCGGCGCTGGCGGGTGGTGAGCCCGTCTTCCGGGATGACGGACGGCTTTCCCTGTGGCATTACGCGGCCCTCCGGGTGGTGTGGTTGGTGCCCTGTCCGCGGACGTCGCGGACGAGCGCGGAAACACTGTCCGCGCGCAGTTCGTCGAGGGTGACGGCGGTGCCCTGGAGGTCCCGGGCCAGCTCGCGGGCCAGTCCCAGCCGTACGGGGCCCGCCTCGCAGTCCACGACCACCGAGGCGACGCCCTCGGCGCCCAGCAGCCGCGCCGCGCGCGAGGTGCGCATCAGCGGGTCGGGGCCGCCGGTGGACCGCCCGTCGGTGACGACCACCAGCAGCGGCCGGCGCGAGGCGTCCCGCAGCCGCTCGACGCGCAGCACCTCATGGGCCTTGAGCAGGCCCGCGGCGAGCGGGGTCCGGCCGCCGGTGGGCAGCGACTCCAGCCGGGCCGCGCCCGCTTCGACCGACGAGGTGGGCGGCAGCGCCAGTTCGGCCTCGGAGCCGCGGAAGGTGATCATGCCGATCTTGTCGCGCCGCTGGTACGCGTCGAGCAGCAGCGACAGCACCGCGCCCTTGACCGCGCTCATCCGCTTGCGCGCCGCCATCGAACCGGACGCGTCCACCACGAACAGCACGAGGTTGCCCTCGCGGCCCTCGCGCACCGCCTCGCGCAGATCGTCCCGGCGGACGACCAGCCCGGGGCCGCTGCGCCCGCGCGCCACCTGGTGCGGCGCTGCGGCCTGCACGGTCGCGGCGAGGTGCAGCCTGGTCAGGGTGCCCTGCGGGCGGCGGGCGCCGGTGGTCCGGCCGTGCGCCGTACGGGCGCGGGAGCGGCGGCCGTCCGCGCCCTCGCCGAGGCCCGGGACGTCCAGGCGCCGGGTACGGAACGGGTCGCCCGCCGCGACGGCGGCCTTTTCGCCGCCTCCGGATGCTTGCTCTTCCGCGTTCCGGGACTGGGCCTTCGGGTCGGCGGGGGCCGGTTCCGGGGCCTGGGGCTGTTCGGGCAGCTGCGGCTGGTCGTGCGGGGTCTGGTCGTGCGGTGCCTGCGCGTCCTGGCCCTGCGGGCCGTCCGTGCCGCCGTCACCGTCGCCGTCCTCCGGGGGCTGCCCGCCGCCGGGCCCGTCGGGGCCGTCCTCGGGGCCGCCGTCCGGTTCCGGGTCGGGCTCCGGGTCGTCGTCCGCGCCGAACTCCTCCAGGACCTGGTCGAGTTTGTCCTCGTCCAGGCCCGGGGCGTCGAACGGGTTGCGGCGGCGCCGGTGGGGGAGCGCCAGCAGGGCGGCCTGCCGTACGTCCTCCTCGCGGACCTCCGTACGGCCCGCCCAGGCCGCCAGCGCACTGGCGGTGCGCGCCATCACGATGTCCGCGCGCATACCGTCCACCTCGAACGCGGCGCAGACAGCGGCGATTTGCCGCAGCACCGCGTCCCCCAGGACGACATCCGGCAGCAGCGCCCGCGCGGCGGCGATCCGCTCCCGCAGCTCACCCTCCTCGGCGGCCCAGCGCGCGGCGAAGCCCTCCGGGTCCGCGTCGTAGGCCAGGCGGCGCCGTACGACCTCGACCCGCTGGTCCGGCTCGCGGGACGCGGCGACCTCCACGGTCAGACCGAAGCGGTCCAGCAACTGCGGGCGCAGTTCGCCCTCTTCGGGGTTCATGGTGCCGACGAGCAGGAAGCGCGCGGCGTGCCGTACGGAGACGCCTTCGCGCTCCACGTACGAGGCGCCCATGGCGGCGGCGTCCAACAGAAGGTCCACGAGGTGGTCGTGGAGCAGGTTGACCTCGTCCACGTACAGGATGCCGCGGTGCGCGTCCGCCAGCAGGCCCGGCTCGAACGCCTTCACGCCCTCCGACAGGGCCCGTTCGATGTCCAGCGCGCCGACGAGGCGGTCCTCGGACGCGCCGACCGGCAGCTCCACCATGCGGGCCGGGCGCTCCTCGGAGCCGCCCGCCTCGTGGGGGCCGTCCGGGCACGCGGGGTCCGGCGCGGCGGGGTGGCAGGAGAACCGGCAGCCGGTGACGACCGGGACGTCCGGCATCAGCGCCGTCAGGCCACGCACGATCGTGGACTTCGCGGTGCCCTTCTCGCCGCGGACCAGCACCCCGCCGATGGCCGGCGAGATGGCGTTGAGCAGCAGGCTCAGCCGCATGTCGGACATGCCGACGACCGCGGTGAACGGGTAAGGGACCGATGCCATTAAGGAGTACCCCCTTCGAGGGACGTGCGGTGTGCGGGCGGTGCGGCGGCCGCGCCGGGGGCGGCCGCGCCGGGGGCGGCCGGGGCGGGGGGCGGCGGCGGTATCGGCGGCGCCCCCGGCGGCACGAACGGCAGCCCGGCCGGGACGCCGTCCTCGATGAGCCGCAGCAGCGCGTCCGTGTCCGCGTGCTCCTCGATCAGGTCGCCCAGCTTGTCGAGCTGCTCCTCGCGCAGCGCGGCGAAGCTGGTGTCCGGCGCCGGGACGAACGCGCGGCCCGCGTCGGCGGCCACCCGCCGCAGGAACGCCCGCCGGAAACCGTCGCTCTCCAGGGAGCCGTGCCAGTGGGTGCCCCAGACGGCCCCGGACCGGCAGCCTTCCAGGAACGGCTCGCCGCCGTCGACCTCCGCCACGCCGTGGTGGATCTCGTACCCCTCGACCGGCTCGCCCAGCGCCTCGCCGGCCGGCCGGGCCAGCGTCTTCTCAGCCGCGAACCGTACGCGTACGGGCAGCAGCCCCAGCCCGTCCACGGTCCCGGCCTTCGACTCGACCTCGTCCTCGATGCGCTCGCCCAGCATCTGGAAGCCGCCGCAGATGCCGAGCACCGGGCGGCCCTCCGCGGCCCGCCGCCGCACCGCGTCCGCGATGCCGCGCTCGCGCAGCCACTGGAGGGCGCGGACGGTGCCGCGGGTGCCGGGCAGCACCACGAGGTCGGCGTCGGCCAGCTCCTCGGGGCGGTCCACGAAGCGCACCACGACGCCCGGTTCGGCGGCCAGCGCGTCCACGTCCGTGAAGTTCGACATCAGCGGTACGGCGGCCACCGCGACGCGCAGCACATCCGCGCCGTGCGGCGGCGCGACGACGCTCTCGCGGACCGCGCCGCGCAGCGACACCCTCAGGCCGTCCTCCTCGTCGATGCCGAGGCCGTGCGCGAACGGCAGCACCCCGAGGGTGGGCCGTCCGCTCAGCCCCTTCAGCATCTCCAGGCCGGGTTCCAGCAGCGTCACATCGCCGCGGAACTTGTTGACGAGATAGCCCGCGACCAGCGCCTGGTCCTCCCGGGACAGCAGCGCCGTGGTGCCGAAGAACGAGGCGAACACGCCGCCCCGGTCGATGTCGCCGACCACCACGACCGGGATCTGGGCAGCGCGCGCGATGCCCATGTTCACGATGTCGGTGCGCCGCAGGTTGATCTCCGCGGGGCTGCCGGCGCCCTCGCAGATCACCGCGTCATGCGTACGGCGCAGCTCCTGGAGGCAGTCCGTGACCGTACCGAGCAGCCGCTCCTGGCGCCCCGCGTGGTAGCCGCGCGCGCTCAGCTCGCCCACCGGCTTACCCATCAGCACGACCTGGCTGCTGCGGTCACTGCCCGGCTTGAGCAGTACGGGGTTCATCAGCGCGCTCGGCTCGACGCGCGCCGCCGCGGCCTGCATGGCCTGCGCCCGCCCGATCTCCGCGCCCTCGCGCGTCACGAACGAGTTCAGCGACATGTTCTGCGCCTTGAAGGGCGCCACCTTGACGCCCTTGCGGGCCAGCCAGCGGCAGATACCCGCCGTCACCACGCTCTTGCCCGCGTCGGACGTGGTGCCGGCCACCAGCAGCCCGCCGCCCAGCGGCGCCCCACCCGAACCGTTCACCTGGCACTCCTCGCCGTCCGTACGTTGCTGCTGCTCACTTGGACCTCCTGGCCGTACGGGACCGGCGTACCGCACCGGCCGCCAGACGGCCCGTGACCGTGGCCGCCAGCGCCAGCGCGCTCACCCGGCGCGACAGCCGTACGGCCCGGTCGATGTCCGCCACCGCGACGGGCCGCCCGGTGCCGCCGTTGAGCACCGGCCGGTGCTCGACCCGGCCGCCGTACGCCAGGGTGCCGCCCAGCCGTACGCCCAGCGCGCCCGCGAAAGCGGCCTCCACCGGGCCCGCGTTGGGGCTCGGGTGCGACGCGCCGTCCTGCTGCCAGGCGCGCCACGCGCCCCGCCGGTCCGGGCCGGACAGGACCGCCAGCGCGGCGGTCAGCCGCGAGCCGGGGAAGCCGGCCACGTCGTCGAGGCGGGCCGAGGCCCACCCGAAGCGGCGGTAGCGCGGTGATTTGTGGCCCACCATCGCGTCCAGCGTGTTGACGGCACGGAACGCCAGCAGCCCCGGCACGCCCGCGACCGCGCCCCACACCAGGGCGCCGACCACCGCGTCCGAGGTGTTCTCGGCGACGGACTCGACCACCGCGCGCGCCATCTGCTGCCCGTCCAGGGCCTGCGGGTCGCGCCCGCACAGGTGCGGCAGGCGCTCGCGCGCCACATCGAGGTCGCCCACGGCGAGCGCACCGCCGACGGCCCGCGCCTCGCGGCCCAGCGAGGTGCCGCCCAGGACGGCCCAGGTGGCGGCGGCGGTCAGTGCTACGGAGACGGCGGGGGAGCGGCGTACGGCACGGGTGAGGAGCGCGGCACCGGCGGCGGTTCCGCCCGCGCACAGTGCGGTGTGCAGGGCCCCGCGTCCGCGGTCGTCGCGCCACAGGCGGCGCTCCACGGCCGCCGCGGCCCGCCCGAAGGCGGCCACCGGGTGGCCGCGCCGGGGATCGCCCACGACCAGGTCGCCGAGGAAACCCAGGGCCGCGCCGCACGCGTAGCCGGCGTGTTCGGCACGCATCGGATCAGACCGCCGTCGCGCCTCGGAGGGGCAGCGGGGTACGTCCAGCAGGTCTCGAACTGCGGCCGGGCATGGCGGTAGGTCCTCACTCAGGGTCCGCGCCCTGGTTCGACGGGTACGGCGACGAGAGTCTCCTGGCTCCCCGGATCGGCGCTTCCCCCGGCCTTCCAGTCCGTACGGAACCCGCGTCCCGGACGCGGACCGTGGCCCTTGATGGAGGAGCGCTCCCCGGTGACAGTGGCGGGACCGCGCCGGATTCTCACCGGACTTCCTCATCTGTCGCCGATTGGCTCCGGCAGTCCACCACGCTCCGCGAAGCCCGTCAACTCGCGCTTGACCTGCGGCGCGGGGCCCCGCTCACGGCTGTGTCCAAGGCCACAGGGCCCGGTGCCCGGCATACGGCGACGGGGCGTCCGGTGACCGCGGCACCCGCCGCGGTCACCGGACGCCCCGGGGCGCCGTGCCGGTGCCGGTCAGGCGGCGACGATCAGGTAGATGCCGTACGCCACGGCCGCCGCGCACAGCGCGAAGCAGGCGTACGCACCGGTCCGCGCCGCCCCGCCGGGACCGTCGGCGGCCACCGCCTCGCCCTCCTGGCGCGGCTTGCGGGACGTACCGACGATGCCGAGGGTGAACAGGCCCACGATGCCGACCGTCACGACCAGCGTGACGCCGAAGACCTGGCCGAGCGCTGCCCAGTCGATGCTCATTGCGTTCTCGTTCCTTCGTGGAAGCCGGGGGAGGCGTACGTCGGGGTCAGCCGGCGGCCGAGCCGGCCTTGGCGCGGCGCTTGGTCCCGTGCGTCTCGTGCGGGTGGGCGGCCACCGGATCGGCGGTCACCGGGTCGGCGATCACCGGGGCCGCGCCGACCGGGTCGGCGAGCGGCGCGTCGGCCATCGCGGGCGCCGGGACCGTGGCCTCGACAGCCTCGGCCGCCGCGGGGACGGACCCGACCGGGCCGGCGGGCGGCGGCGAGACGGCCTGCAGGGCGGCGGTGACGACGCCCGCGGGCTCCGCGGCCGGACCCTCGTTGACGTTGGTGTGGTCCACCGGCTTGCGCCGGGAGGCCGCCCAGATCGCGCCGCAGACGGCGAGCGCGAGGACCGCGACGGCCGCGATGCCCCAGTCGCCCTGGTCCGCCAGCAGCGCGGCGCCCGCCGCGACCAGGCCGGCGGCCGGCAGCGTCAGGCCCCAGGCGACGACCATCCGGCCCGCCGTGGACCAGCGCACCACGCCGCCCTTGCGGCCCAGCCCGGAGCCCATGACGGAGCCGGAGCAGACCTGGGTGGTGGAGAGCGCGAAGCCGAGGTGGGAGGAGGCCAGGATGGTGGCCGCGGCGCCGGTCTGGGCGGCGAAGCCCTGCGGCGGCTGGATGTCGGTGATGCCCTTGCCCATGGTGCGGATGATCCGCCAGCCGCCCAGGTAGGTGCCGAGCGCGATGGCCAGGCCGGCCGAGGCGATGACCCACAGCGGCGGGTCGGCGTGCGGCGCCACGACGCCGCCGGTGATCAGCGCGAGGGTGATCACGCCCATCGTCTTCTGGGCGTCGTTGGTGCCGTGGGCGAGGGAGACCAGGGCGGCGGAGGCGATCTGCCCGGCGCGGTAGCCCTTGGCGGTGTCCTCCTCGGCGCGGTCGCGGGCCAGCCGGTACGTCAGCCGGGTCGCGGCCATCGAGGCCAGGCCGGCCACGATCGGCGCGGCGACGGCCGGGATGAGGACCTTCATGACCACGGCGCCGCCGTGCACGCCGCTCGCGCCGACGGACACCAGGGTCGCGCCGATCAGACCGCCGAAGAGGGCGTGCGAGGAGCTGGAGGGGAGCCCGGCGAGCCAGGTGACGAGGTTCCAGACGATGGCGCCGACCAGTCCGGCGAAGATCACTTCTGGTCTGATGCCGGCGGTCTCGTCGATGATGCCGCCGGAGATGGTCTTGGCGACCTCCACGGACAGGAACGCGCCGAGCAGGTTGAGGGCCGCCGACATCGCCACCGCTGCCTTGGGCTTGAGCGCCCCGGTGGAAATGGTGGTGGCCATGGCGTTGGCCGTGTCGTGGAAGCCGTTCGTAAAGTCGAACACCAAGGCCGTGACGATCACGATCCCGATGAGAAGCGTGATGTGTTCCATTCACCCAGGCAATCAGTTCGATGGTCAGTAACGCTCGGGACCGTACGGACGACGGGTGAACGGAAGGTGAACTGGGCCGGGCGCCGCGGTGACGCCCCCGCAGGGGTAGCGCGGAGGCGCCCGGGACGTCACGCGGGCCCCGTACGTATCAGCACGGGAGCCCCGCGTGTCCCGGGCGTACCGGACGCCGTGCGGCATATGCCCAGGCCCCATGACGTCCCGCGCCCGGTCTCCCGGCTCAGCCCCGGGCGAAGCGCCGGAGCTGGGCGGCCGTGCCGTTCCACTTGTTCTGGTCGCCCGGCAGCGTGCCGTGGTTCGCGTACTGCCAGAAGCTCGGGTACGCCCAGCCGGCCGGCAGCTTCCCGGGCGTGCTGTGCCAGTTCGCCAGCCACAGCGGGTGGGTGGCGGCGAACGCCCGGCTGCCGCCGGTGCAGCCGTTCCACCACCGCGCCGTCGTATAGATCACCGGCCGCCGCCCGGTCTGCCGCAGCACCTCGTTGCTGAACCCCCGGATCCACCGGACCAGCGCCGCGCGGCTCATCCCGAAGCACGCCCGATCCGGGTTGTACGGATTGTGCTCGATGTCGAGAGCCGGCGGCAGCGTCCGGCCGTCCGGCCTCCACCCGCCGCTGTGGCGCAGGAAGTGCCGGGCCTGCGCGGCGCCGGAGGACGCGTTCGGCACGCCGAAATGGTAGGCGCCGCGCAGCAGACCGGCCTTGCGCGCGCCGCGGTACTGCCGCGAGAAGTGCGGGCTGCGATACCAGTCCGACTCCGTGGCCTTGACGTAGACGAACCGGCCGCCCTTCGCCCGTACGTCCCGCCAGTCGACGGCGCCCTGGTGGGAGGAGATGTCGTGGCCGAGCGGCTTGCCCGCGGCCTCGGCGGCGGGCGGCGCGGGCACGGCGGTGTACAGGACCGCGGTCAGCGCGCCGAGGGCGAGTGTGGCGGCGGTGAGGCGGCGTCTGGCGCGCGGCGGGCGCGGGTGCCGTGGGGCGCCCGCCGCGTGCCGCGGGTCGGGCTGGTGCTCGTGGTCACGGGCCATGGTTCCCTCCCGGAATCTCCCCAGGACGACGACGTACGGGAACTGCTGCGTGCGGGCATGGCTACGTGCGGGCGCGGTGCGTACGCCATGACGGCGTACGGGCGTCATGGCGTGCGGGTGGCATGACGTACGGGCATGGCTACGTGCAT
Source organism: Streptomyces sp. NRRL F-5755 (assembly GCF_001279365.1). Lineage (NCBI taxonomy): Bacteria > Bacillati > Actinomycetota > Actinomycetes > Kitasatosporales > Streptomycetaceae > Streptomyces > Streptomyces sp. NRRL F-5755. Next base: position 14,441 of record NZ_LGCW01000309.1, read on the forward strand.
GACAAATCTCCGGAAGAGTACCGAGTGATCCGTACAAGGCGGTCGATGCTCGGTCAATCCCCGCCGAGGTGTCACCGGTCCGACATGGGGCTACCGGAAGGCGGGGGTCCGCCCCACGGCCACGCCCCCGGCCCGTACGGTGTCCGCAGCCACCCGCGCACCACCCCCGCGCGCCCCGGCGGGAACGCGCCCGCACAGCACACCGGAGGGCCCACGCATGACGGACCGGGAAGCCATCGACCGCGCCTGGGACGAGCTGGTCGCCACCGCCCGCCGCACGGTCGCCGACGGGCTGGTCGTCGGCACCTCCGGCAACGTCTCGGTACGCGTCGGCGACCTCGTCCTGGTCACGCCCAGCGGCGTCCCCTACGACCGGCTCGGGCCCGGCGACCTCACCGCGGTCGGCCTCGACGGGCGCCCCGCCCGCGGCACGCTCCGGCCGACCAGCGAGCTGCCCATGCACCTGGCCGTCTACCGCGCCACCGGCGCCCGCGCCGTCGTGCACACCCACGCCGCGCACGCCACCGCCGTCTCCACCCTCGTCACCGAACTCCCGCCCGTGCACTACATGACCGCGGCCCTCGGCGGCCCCGTCCGCGTCGCGCCGTACGCCCTGTACGGCACCGAGGAGTTGGCCGAGAACATGCTCGCCGCCCTGCGCGACCGCACCGGCTGCCTCCTGCGGAACCACGGCACCATCGTGTACGGCGGCACCCTTGACGAGGCGTACGACCGCACCGCCCAGCTGGAGTGGATGTGCCGCGTCTGGCTCGCCGCCAGCTCGCTGCCCGGCCGCGAACCCGCCCTGCTGACGCCGGAACAGGTCGCCGCGGCCGGCGACCGGCTGCGCGGCTACGGGCAGCCCGGCTGACGCCCGCCGCCCGCCACGGCCGCCCCGCCCGCTGCGTCCCGGCCCGGCCGCGCGCCGCCGCGCCCGCCGTCACCCGGCCGCTCCCGCCCACTGGCCGCGACCGCCGGACTTGTCCACACTGGGGAGGATGCGTCTGGGTACTGCGGCGGCAGCGGCCGCCACCACGGTGATCGGTGCCGGCGCGGCCGCGGTGGCGGCCGGCCGGTACGCCAGCGACATGGTCCTCAAACCCGCGCCCGACCGGCCGTTGCCGGGCGACCCCCGGCTCACGGTGCACTCCACCGGCCCCGGGCGGATCACGCTCACCCGCAGCCTCGCCTCGCTGCGCCCTGGTACGTACGGCCTGACCGGCGCGGGCGCCCACGCGGTCGTCGGCCCGGTCGTGGACGACGTACCGCATCCGGCCGACACGGTCGTCCGCCGTCTGGAGCGGGTCACCCACGGCACCCTGGAGCCGGGCGCCCGGATGCGGCTCACCCCTCAGGTGCACATCGGCAACCCGCGCGACGCGCTGGGCCTCGACTGCGCCGATGTCGACATTCCCGGCGAACTGGGGGCCCTGCCCGCCTGGTTCGTGCCGGGGGCCCGGGAGACCTGGGTGATCACCGTGCACGGCCTGGGCACCACCCGCGAGCACCCCATGGTCCTCATGCCGTTCCTCAGCGACCAGCGGCTGCCCGTCCTCGACCCGGCCTACCGCAACGACCCGGGCGCCCCGCCCACCGCCGACGGCATCAGCCACCTCGGCGACTCCGAATGGCGCGATCTGGACGCCGCGATCCGCTACGCGATCCGGTACGGCGCGGAGCGCGTCGTCCTGCACGGCTGGTCCACCGGCGCCTCCATGGCCCTGCGCGCCGCCGCCAACTCCGGACTGCGCGACCGCATCGCCGGCCTCGTCCTGGACTCGCCGGTGCTGGACTGGCAGGCCACCGTCCGCGCTCTGGCCGCCGCCCGCCGTACCCCGCGCCCGCTGCTGCCGCTGGCGGTACGCGCCGCCGAGGGCAGCACCGGCCTGCACGCCGACCGGCTGGCCGACGCCTGGGTCCCGGAGCTGCTCACGGTGCCGACCCTGCTGATCCACGGCCCCGACGACACCCTCGCCCCGTGGTCCGCCTCCCGGGAACTCGCCGCCCGCCGCCCCGACCTGATCACCCTTCATCCGGTGCCGCACGCGCCCCACGCGGCCATGTGGAACGTGGATCCGGCCAGGTATGAGGAAACGTTGCGGCGGTTTCTCACGCCGCTGATGTGAGCGGGCGGCGGGGAGGGTTCCGGGGGAGGGGGCGACGGAGGGGAGGGCGGGGTGCAGGGCCCGGACGGCCGGGAGTGCGGGGAGCGCGGGCCTGGACGACCGGGAGTGCGGGGATCGTGGGCCCGGCCGTCCGGCCGCGGATGTCCCTGGTGACCGGCCCGTGAACCCATGGCGACCGGCACACGGGCCCGTGATGACGCCCTCGTGCGCCCCTCGTGCGACGCTCTCCCGGAACGTACCGACCGTTCCGATTGGGCTTTCGGGCCGTCAACGGGAAGACTGCCCCTGTGACGTCCCGTACTCCGCGCGACTCCCGGCTCCGACTCGTCCCCCGTCAACCGATTGCCGCCGCCCGCCGAGCGGTGAGCACCCGGGCCGCCCGGCCTGCGCCCCGGCCGCCGCAGGGCACGCCACCGCCCGCCGAACTGGCGCGGCAGGCCCGCGCCTGTCTGGCCGGTGCCGTACGGCTCGCCCGCTGGGCCGACGGCGAGTACGGCGCGGGCGCCGGGCTGCGGGCCGGCGCGGACGGCGCGCTGCCCGCGGAGGTCACCGAACAGGCCGCGCACGATCTGCGGCTGACCGTGCACCAGGTCCGTACGGACTGGGACCTGGCCCGGCTGGCCGGACTCGTCGAACTGCACGGCGGCGTGGCCCGCCCCGGCTGGCGGCTGCGCGCCTGGGAGCGCGACGACACCGCCGCGCTGCGCGGCTGGGTCGCGCTCTTCGACGCCTGGTCGCTGGCGCGCCCCGCCCCGCCCGGCGCCGGCCCGACCGCCGTCGCCGAGGTCGTCGAGGCCGTGCCGCAGCTCCTCTCCCTGCTGCACCTGTCGGCCGGCCCGGTCCGGCTCCCGGTCCTGCTGGACATGCTGGAACAACGGGTCGCGGAACTCCGCACCGAGCGCTGCGAGGTGCCGTACGGGCCCGACCGGGGCGCGGAGCCGGGGGCCGGCCGGCCGACCGCTCCCACCGGCAGGCAGCCCGCCGCCCCGGACGCCGCCGAGGCGGTGAGTGACGCCGCGGGGGTGTCACTCGCGGTGCTCCTGGACTGGTCGCTGGACGGCCTCGCCGCCGTCGGCGCGCTCGTCGTGCGCGACGGTGCGAAGACCGGCGTGCCCGCCGAACGCGAAGCGCTGCTCACCCCCCTCGGCAACTGGTCGGTCTGGGTCAAGCTGGAACAGATCTGCGTCGCCGCGCAGAGCCCGGCGGGCAACATCGAGCAGTCCGCCGAGGCGATGCTGCGCGGCTGCGCCCGGCTGACCCCCGGCCCGGCACGCGCCGAATACCGCGCCTGGCTGGCCGCCCGGTCCGCGGGCAGCGCGGTCGAGGAACTGCTCGACGTGGCCCGCGGCGAGGACGCGCTGCTGCGCGGCCTCGCCTTCGAGGCGCTGCGCGCCGTCGGCGCCCCGGCGGAGCCGGCCGTGCGCGCCGCCGCCGACGAGCCGGGCCTGCGGCCGTACGCCCTGCTCTGGCTGGTCGAGCACGAGGGCGGCGACCCGGAGACCGCGCCGGACGTGCTCACCCGCGAGGAGTCCACCTGGCTGTGGGTGGACACCGCCGCGGCCGTCGCCGACCACGGCGAGAGCCAGCTGCTGGTCCGCCACCTCGAATCGGCCGTCCAGGGCTCGGTCCCGCGCCTGCTGGAGGAGGTACGGGCGGTCGGCCATCCACGCACCGTGCAGGTCCTGGTCGCGCTGGCCGCCGCCCACCCCGACCCGGCCCTCGCCAAGGCCGTACGGCGAGCCGCCTTCCAGGTCCACACGGGCGGCGCCTGACGCTCCCGGGGCGGGCGGCCGGACCCGATCGCGGAGTCCGGCGCCCGTCCCTCAGCTCTGCGGCAGCGCCGGCGCGTACGTCCCGAAGGTCCAGAGGTTGCCCTCCAGATCGCGGGCCGTGTACTCACGGGAGCCGTAGTCCTGGTCCGTGAGCGGCAGGACTATCTCCGCCCCGGCCCGCTCGGCCCGCCGGTGATGCGCGTCCGGGTCCGTGACGGTCGTGTACACGCCGATCGGGCCGCTGTCCCCCAGCGCTTCTTCGTACGGCCCGCCACTGCCCTTCGAGCCCAGCATCACCACGCCGTTCCCGAAGGCCAGCTCGGCGTGCAGCACCGTGCCGTCCTCGCTCTCGTACAGCGCGGTCTGCCGGAAGCCGAAGGCTTCCGTGAGCTGCTTGATCGCCGCCTTCGCGTCGCGGTAGCGCAGTGCCGGACAGAATGTGGGCGTCCCCGCCGCCACCTCGGTCATGACGATCACCTTCCCTGCCTGTGATCAGACTCCGCGGACCTCGTTTTGAGACCCACATCACAGTCTGGCACCAGGGTCTGACAACGCCCCTCGAACACCCTCCGACCAGCGACGACGAGCAGGATGACCGGCACCACGACCAGCGGAGCGGACGCGTGCGGCGGCTCAGCGGAACGTGTCGCAGCGCGCCATGTTCCCCGTACGGAACCCGGTCGAGAACCACTGCTGCCGCTGCGCCGAGGACCCGTGCGTCCAGCTCTCCGGCGTGACCCGGCCCTGGAAGCGCTCCTGGATCCGGTCGTCGCCGACCGCGGCCGCCGCGTCGAGGCCGTCGCGTACGTCCGCCTCGGTGAGGCTGGTGATCAGCGGCCGGCCGGTGGCCTCCTGCGGTGTGTCGGTCGCGTGCCGGGCCCACACCCCCGCGTAGCAGTCGGCCTGGAGCTCGACCTTGACCGAGCCGCTGTCCGCGCCCGGGCGGCCGCCCTGTGAGCGGCCCAGCGTGCCCGTCAGGTTCTGGACGTGGTGGCCGTATTCGTGCGCCACGACGTACGCCTGCGCGAACGGCCCGCCGCTGGAGCCGAACTTCGTGCGCAGCTCCCGGAAGAAGTCCAGGTCCAGATAGACCTTGCGGTCGCCGGGGCAGTAGAACGGCCCGACCGCCGAGGTCGCGGACCCGCACGCGGTGTCCGCGCGGCCGGTGAACAGGACCGTCGGCGCCCGCTCGTACGCGGCGCCGCGCCGCCGGAACTCCTGCTGCCAGAAGGACTGCGCACTGTTGACGACGGCCACGGTCCGGCAGTCCTCGCGGCTGTTGGCGTCCTGCCCGGTCCGGCACCGCTCCTGGACCCGCTCGGCAGGCGAGGCATTGGGCTCCGGCGACTGATCGGTGTCCGTCAGGCCCAGCTCGTTCGGCCCGATGCCGAAGAACAGCCCGGCCACCAGCGCGATCAGGCCCGCCAGCCCGCCGCCGAGGGTGGCCCGCCCGCCGGGCAGCCGGCTGCCGCGCCGGTCCTGGACCTGCGAGGTGTCCAGCCCGGCGTCGTCGTCGAACTGCATGGCCGTACCGCCCTCCGCCGCTCGGCCCCGTACCGGCTCGTCTCCGTGGGGATCACACCGTCCGTGCCCCATCCAGCCGCGCCCACCCGCCGACCGCGACCCCGGACGGCCGAACGGGCGAGCGGGAAGGAAGGAGAACGACGGAGGACAGGGAGGGCAGGGAGGACGCGAGCGGACGCGCGCGATCCCCCCTCACCCCGCCGCGCCGACGGCCCGGAAAAACTGGTTGCACGTCACCGTTAGACTGGTCCGTATGGCAATTCTCCTCGCGCATTAGACGGCGTCGGCACGCCGTCCAGGCCGCCCTTCCGCACCGGCCCTGCCGTGCGGGGCGCGCGCCGCCGCGCGGCTGTGATCATCCCCGTCCCTTCCGCTGTCCTTACCTGCCCAGGAGTCTTCCCCGTGATCACCGCCTCCGGCCTGGAGCTGCGCGCCGGCGCCCGTGTCCTGATCGAGTCCGCTTCGTTCCGTATCGCCAAGGGCGACCGGATCGGTCTGGTCGGCCGCAACGGCGCGGGCAAGACGACCCTCACCAAGGTCCTGGCGGGCGAGGGCATGCCCGCGGCCGGCACGGTCACCCGCTCCGGCGACGTCGGCTACCTGCCGCAGGACCCGCGCACCGGCGACCTGGACGTGCTCGCCCGCGACCGCATCCTCTCCGCGCGCGGCCTGGACACCGTCCTGCGCAAGATGCGCGAGAACGAGGACCGGATGTCCAACGGCAAGGGCGCCACCCGCGAGAAGGCGATGAAGAAGTACGAGCGCCTGGAGACGGAGTTCCTGACCAAGGGCGGGTACGCGGCCGAGGCGGAGGCCGCGACCATCGCCGCCAGCCTGGGCCTGCCGGACCGCATCCTCGGCCAGCCCCTGCACACGCTCTCCGGCGGTCAGCGGCGCCGCGTCGAGCTGGCCCGCATCCTCTTCTCGGACGCCGACACGCTGCTCCTGGACGAGCCCACCAACCACCTCGACGCCGACTCGATCGCCTGGCTGCGCGACTACCTGAAGACGTACCGCGGCGGCTTCATCGTGATCTCCCACGATGTCGACCTGGTCGAGACCGTGGTCAACAAGGTCTTCTACCTGGACGCCAACCGGTCGCAGATCGACATCTACAACATGGGCTGGAAGCTGTACCAGCAGCAGCGCGAGGCCGACGAGAAGCGCCGCAAGCGCGAGCGCGCCAACGCCGAGAAGAAGGCCGCCGCGCTGCACTCGCAGGCCGACAAGATGCGCGCGAAGGCCACCAAGACCGTCGCCGCGCAGAACATGGCCCGGCGCGCGGACAAGCTGCTGGCCGGCCTGGAGGAGGTGCGCGCCTCCGACAAGGTCGCCAAGCTGCGCTTCCCGGACCCCGCGCCGTGCGGCAAGACCCCGCTGATGGCCGAGGGCCTGTCCAAGTCGTACGGCTCGCTGGAGATCTTCACCGATGTCGATCTGGCCATCGACAAGGGCTCCCGGGTCGTCATCCTCGGCCTGAACGGCGCGGGCAAGACGACGCTGCTGCGGCTGCTGGCGGGCGTGGAGAAGCCGGACACCGGCGAGGTGCGCCCCGGGCACGGCCTGAAGCTGGGCTACTACGCGCAGGAGCACGAGACGCTGGACCCGGACCGCACGGTCCTGGAGAACATGCGCTCGGCCGCGCCGGACATGGACCTGGTCGACATCCGCAAGACGCTCGGCTCGTTCCTCTTCTCCGGCGACGACGTCGACAAGCCCGCGGGTGTGCTCTCCGGCGGCGAGAAGACCCGGCTGGCGCTGGCCACCCTGGTCGTCTCCTCCGCCAACGTGCTGCTCCTGGACGAGCCGACGAACAACCTCGACCCGGCCAGCCGCGAGGAGATCCTCGGCGCGCTGCACACCTTCACCGGCGCGGTGGTGCTGGTCTCCCACGACGAGGGCGCGGTGGACGCCCTCCAGCCGGAGCGCATCATCCTGCTCCCGGACGGCGTCGAGGACCTGTGGGGCCAGGACTACGCGGACCTGGTCGCGCTGGCCTGAGCCGGCGGTGGTCCCGGGCCCGGCGGCGGCCGGCGGGAGCGGGATCAAGGACGTCTGGATCATTCGGCCGACGGGTGATCCATCATCTGAGTGAGAACGGCTCGTACATCGGCGAGCCTCCCTGTGACGGCCGGGCCCGCTGGGCCCGGCCGTCATCATGTCGTACCAGCCCCCTCTGACCTGCTCCTTCGCCGGAAATTCGGCTGTCCGACCGCTTGAATTCCGAGCGGAACCCCTTGTTCCAAAGGTCAATACGGCGCCTCAAACGCCAAACGATGTGCAGCGGACCTTGCTGAATGGGTGGCCAGGAAGGCCGGGAGGGGTGATCATGAGAGTCCAGAGCGCACTTCCCACGAGGAGGCACGGGTGGCCGAGACTCTGAAGAAGGGCAGCCGGGTGACCGGCGCCGCGCGCGAGAAGCTCGCGGCAGACCTGAAGAAGAAGTACGACTCCGGAGCGAGCATCCGGGCGCTGGCCGAAGAGACCGGCCGCTCCTACGGGTTCGTGCACCGGATGCTCAGCGAATCCGGTGTGACCCTGCGTGGTCGTGGCGGAGCCACCAGGGGCAAGAAGGCCGCCTCGGCCTGACCGAGGCGGTCACTCCGGGAGCCACGGTGCCACCCGGTCGGTCGAGCAGGCGACCGGGTGGTTACTGTTCAGTCACTTAGGCACGCAAGTGCGGTCGGCTGACTCGGAGGCGCCCCATGACTCTGCTCGACAAGGACGGTGTGCGGCTCACCGTGGACGACATGATCGCCACGGTGACCCTCGCCGGACCGGCCAAGCGCAACGCACAGTCGCCCGCCATGTGGCGGGCGCTGGCCGAGGCCGGATCACTGCTGCCGGGCACCGTCCGGATCGTGGTGCTGCGCGGTGAGGGCAAGTCCTTCTCCGCCGGACTGGACCGGCAGGCGTTCACGCCCGAAGGCTTCGACGGCGAGCCGTCGTTCCTGGACTTGGCGCGCGGTACGGACAGCGAACTGGACGCCACGATCGCCGAGTACCAGGAAGCGTTCACCTGGTGGCGGCGTACCGACCTGGTGTCGATAGCCGCTGTCCAGGGCCACGCGATCGGTGCGGGCTTCCAGCTCGCGCTCGCCTGCGACCTGCGGGTGTGCGCGGACGACGCGCAGTTCGCGATGCGCGAGACCAGCCTGGGGCTGGTGCCGGACCTGACCGGCACCCACCCCCTGGTCTCGCTCGTCGGCTACGCCCGCGCGCTGGAGATCTGCGCCACGGGCCGCTACGTGCATGCCGACGAGGCCGAGCGCATCGGCCTGGCCAACCTCGTCGTGCCCGGCGCCGACCTGGAGGGCGCCGTCGCGGATCTGGCGGCGGCCCTCGTCGCCGCGCCCCGGGACGCCGTCATCGAGACCAAGGCCCTGCTGGCGGGCGCCGTTTCCCGTACGTATGAGGAGCAGCGCGCCGCCGAACGGGCCGCGCAGGCACGCCGGCTGCGGGACCTGGCGGGCCTGGGCGAGTAACCGCGTTAACCCCGTACAGCGACGCTCAGGAGGCGGCGGGCGGTTCGAGGGCGGCGACGAGCACCGCGACGGTGGGCCGCTCCCCGCCCGCCGCCGTACCGACCGCGCCGCGCACCGCCCGCGCCACGTCCAGCGCCCGCCGGTCCGCCGCGACGGCCAGCTGGACCAGTACATGCCCGTCCTCGTGCCGCACCGGCCGGGACAGCGCGCCCAGCGCCGGTACGAGCCGGACGACGCCCGGCACGCGTAGCACGGCCGTCTCCAAGGGATCGGCGCTCTCGGCCGTGGCTCCGGCCTGGCCCGGTGCCGTACGGGCGGACTCCGGCCCGCCGCCCCCGCCGGCCGCGCCGTCCCCGCCTTCATCCTCATCGAGAAGATCGGTGGCCCGCAGGTCGACGGCCGACACCTCCAGCCCCAGCCGCTCGGCGCAGCACGTCAGCAGCGCCTCCCGCAGCAGGCCGGCGGAGGCCGGGACCGGGCGGCCCGCCGTGGCCGCGAAGTCCGCCTCGATCCGCAGCGGTCCCGGCGGCAGTGCGCTCGGCGGCGCCGGAACCGGCGAATCCGGCGCGGCGTCGGGCTCCGCCAAGGACAGCCGTACCGTACCGACGCGGAGTCCGGGCAGCGCGTCACCGGCCTCCCGCAGCACACCGGCGGCGGGCCGCTCGGCGATCCACGCGCCGTCCGCCGGACCGCCGAGCGGCAGCAGCCGCCCCAGCCCGACCTGCTGCCGTACCGCCGTCACCAACTGGTCACCGGCCACCGGCCGTCACCTCTTTCCCGAACCGTGCCTCCACCTTGCCGCACACCGGCCGGTGCGGCAGGACCGCGTACGCGAATGGCCGCATCCGTTGCACCCGCCTGCCGCATCCCCGGAGCAGCCGCGGGGAAACGGACTTACTGTAAGAAACGGAGCGGCTCAGAGCTCCGCCCCTCCGGAAAGGGACGATCGGCGATGACCGAGAGCGCACAAGGTAACCGGCCCGAGCCGCGGACCGGAGACTCGCAGGGCAAGACGCTGGGAGCCAAGCGGGGCGGCGGTGACCCCGCGACCCGCGGGCGCACCACCATCGCGGACGGCGTCGTGGAGAAGATCGCCGGAATGGCCGCCCGGGACGTGGTGGGCGTACACGCCATGGGCAGCGGCTTCGCCCGCACCCTCGGCGCGGTGCGCGACCGGGTGCCAGGCGGCAGCAAGTCGGTGACCCGCGGCGTCAAGGCCGAGGTCGGCGAGGTGCAGACCGCGCTCGACCTGGAGATCGTCGTCGAGTACGGCGTCTCCATCGCGGACCTCGCCAGGGCCGTACGGGAGAACGTCATCTCCGCCGTCGAGCGGATGACGGGCCTGGAGGTCGTCGAGGTCAACATCGCGGTGAGCGATGTGAAACTGCCCGACGACGAGGAGGACGAGGGCGACGAGGAGCCGCGGCTCCAGTAAGCGGGGCTGTTTTCAGACAGGTGCGCCGGGGCTTCGCTCCGCAGGGCCCGGCCGGGGTGGTAGCGAAGGGAAGCGCGTAGATGAGCATGGCCGTGGCCGGTCTGTTGGCCGGAATGGCGCTGGGCTTCGCCGGATACTTCGGCGGCTTCGGGGCCTTCGTCCTGGTGGCGGCGCTGGGCGCCATCGGGTTCATCGTCGGGAGGTTCGTGGACGGCGATCTGGAACCGGGAGAGTTCTTCCGTACGCGTACGGGCGACCGCGACGACCGGCGGAGGTGACGCCCGGTGGCGACCGTGTCCCCCACGGCCGCGGCACCCGGCGCCGCCCACCCGGTCGACGTACCGGCCGGTGAACGGGGCGCCACGCGGGTCGCGGACCGGGTCGTGGCCAAGATCGCCGCGCAGGCCGCGCGCGAGGCCCTGCGCGACGCCTCCACCGTCCGCAGCGACGCGCACGCCTCGGTGTCGGTACGCCGCCGCGAAGGGCGCCGGGACTTCGGCGAGGCGCGGGTGCGGGTGGCCGTGGAACTGGGCTATCCGTCCGACATCGGCGCCCAGTGCGGCGCGGTGCGCCGTCAGGTGACGCAGCGGGTGCGCGAGCTGGCCGGGATGTCGGTGCCCGAGGTCGCGGTGCAGGTCGAGCGGCTGCACGCGCCCCAGCTGGAGCGCAGCGGCCGGGGGAGGGTGCGATGAACGACGACGATCCCGACCTGCGGCAGACCCGACGGCTGCCCACCCTCGACAAGTCGGCGGGCGCCACGGCCGGGCCGTCCGATGCCGAACGCCCCCCGCGCGAGGAGCGCGAGGAAACCGACGGCGGAGGCCGGGCCCGGCGCTTCTGGGCGGCCCGCCGGGTGCCGGCCGCGCTGGTCGCGCTCGTGGTGCTGGGCGCCGCGGGCCTGCTGCTGTACGACGTGGCCGCGGTACGCGCCGACCGGCCCGCGATGGCCTGGCGCAAGCGCCTCGCCGAGGAGCTGGCGACGCGTCACCTGGACGATGTGTGGGTTCTCGCGGGCGCCGCCGTGGCCGTGGCCCTCGGCCTGTGGCTGCTGCTGCTCGCGCTGACGCCCGGCCTGCGCGCCGTGCTGCCGATGCGGCGGTCCGCACCGGACGTACGCAGCGGCCTGGACCGCGCGGCGGCGGCGCTGGTCCTGCGCGACCGGGCCATGGAAGTGCCGGGCGTGCAGTCCGTACGGGTCGCCGTCGGCCGCCGCAAGGCCAAGGCGCGCGCGGTATCGCACTTCCGCGAACTGGACGAGGTACGGGGCGACCTGGACACGGCCCTCGGCGACGGACTGCGGCAGCTGGGGCTCGCCCGGCGGCTCGCACTGTCCGTACGGGTGCGCCGGTCCGCTAAGAGGTGAATACGGCGATGCGCAAGGTCTCACGCACGGTCAACCGGGTGCTGCTGGGCCTGACCGGCCTGATCCTGATCGGCGTCGGCGGCACGGTGCTGCTCGGCGGCCTCGACCTGCCGCGCAAGTGGGGCTTCGGCATGCCCTCCGGCTGGCGCTGGACCCGGCCCGACGACGTGCTGCTGCGCGACGACGACCGCACGCGCTGGGCGGACAGCGGCTGGTGGTGGCCGGTGGTCATCGCGGTACTGGCAGTGCTGGTCCTGCTGGCGCTGTGGTGGCTGCTGTCCCAGTTCCGGCGCCACCGCCTGAGCGAGGTCCTCGTGGACAGCGGCGACGGCGAAGGCGCCCAACTACGCGGCCGCGCAATGGAAAACGTCCTGACCGCCGAGACCGAGACGCTGGACGGGGTGGACCGGGCCCGGGTGAGGCTGACCGGACGGCGTACGGAGCCACGGCTGCGGGCGGGCCTGGCCCTCGCTCCGCACGCGAACCCCTGCGCGGTGGTCGCCCGTCTCTCGTCGGAGACGATCGCCCATGCGCGTACCTCGGCCGGTCTGGAGAAGCTGCCCGCCGAGGTACGGCTGCGGGCGGTGAAGCATCGGGCGGAGCGGGTGAGTTGAGGGCGGCGTGCGGGAGGCGTCAGGGGCTTTCGTACGTCCGGCCCTGTCCGTATGCCAGGCCCCGCCCGTACGCCGGGACCGAGCGCCAGGCCCCGCCCGTACGCCCGGCTCCCCGTACGCCAGGATCAGAACCCCCGCCGAGCCCCACCATCCACCGGCACCATCACCCCGGTGACATAAGACGCCGCCGGCGACAGCAGAAACGCGGCGGTGCGGCCGAATTCCTCCGGTTCGCCGTAGCGGCGCAGGGGGATGGTGGCGCTGTTGCGGGTGCGGGACTCCTCGGGGTTTCCGGAGAGGGCGTCGAGTTGGGTCATCCGGTCCGTGGCGATGCGGCCGGGCAGGACGCCGAAGACCCGGATGCCGCGTGGGCCCAGTTCGTCGGCGAGTGCCTTGGCGTAGCCCGCGAGGCCGGGGCGCAGGCCGTTGGAGATGGCCAGTCCGTCGATCGGCTGGTGGACGGAACCGGACAGGACGAAGCCGATCGCGCCGCCGTCGCCGAGCGCGGCGGATGCCGTGCGGGCGAGCCGGACCGCGCCGAGGAAGACCGACTCGAACGCGGCCTGCCACTGCTCGTCGGTGTTGTCGGTGGGGCGGCCGGGCGGCGGGCCGCCGACGCTCACGAGAATGCCGTCGAGGCGGCCGAAGAGTTCACGGGCCGTGTCGACCAGGCGCGCGGCGGCGTCCGGGTCGGCGTTGTCGGCGGCGACGCCGTGTGCCCGCTCGCCGAGGGAGGCCGCTGCGGCCCGCGCGCTGTCCGCGTCGCGTCCGCTGATCACGACGTTCGCCCCGTCGGCGACCAGTTCCCGCGCGGTGGCGAAGCCCAGGCCGCGGGTGGCGCCGGTGACGATGTAGGTCCGGTCGGTGAGTCCTAGATCCATGGGGGTCAGTCTGCCCCGTCGCACCCGAACATGGTGAAGGCGGTACCGATGAGGCCGACGTGGCTGAACGCCTGGGGGAAGTTGCCCAGCTGGCGGCCGCTGTCCGGGTCGTACTCCTCGGCCAGCAGCCCCAGGTCGTTGGGCAGCCGCAGCAGCCGGTCGAACAGCTTCCGCGCTTCCTCCCGCCGCCCGGTCAGATGCAGCGCCTCGGCGAGCCAGAACGAGCAGACCAGGAAGGTGCCCTCGCTGCCGGGCAGCCCGTCCACGGCGCGGCCGTCGGTGCTGTAGCGCCGTATCAGGCCCTCGTGCGTCAGTTCTTTGCGGACCGCGTCGACCGTGCCGATGACCCGCGGGTCGTCGGCGGGCAGGAAGCCGAGGCGGGGGATCAGCAGTGTCGCGGCGTCCAGCTGGTCGGAGCCGTAGGACTGGGTGAAGGTGTTGCGTCCGGGGTCGAAACCCTTCTCGCACACCTCGCGGTGCACCGCGTCGCGCATGGCGCGCCAGCGCTCCACGTCCCCCTCCAGGTCCGGGTGGATCTCCACCGCCTTGAGGGCGCGGTCCGCGGCGACCCACGCCATGATCTTGGAGTGCACGAAGTGCCGGCGCGGCCCGCGCACCTCCCACAGCCCCTCGTCCGGCTCGCGCCAGTGGGACTCCAGGAAGTCCAGCAGCGAGCGCTGGATGTTCCAGGCGTGCGGCTTGGACGGCAGGCCCGCGACGCGCGCGATGTGGAAGGAGTCCAGCACCCCGCCGTAGACGTCGAGCTGCCGCTGTTCGACGGCCGCGTTCCCGATGCGTACGGGGTTGGAGCCGGCGTAGCCGCCGAGCCAGGGCAGCTCCGTCTCCGGCAGCCGCCGCTCGCCGCCCAGGCCGTACATGATCTGGAGGTCGGCCGGGTTGCCCGCCACAGCGCGCAGCAGCCAGTCCCGCCAGGCCGCCGCCTCTTCGGTGTACCCGGCGGTGATCAGCGAGTTCAGGGTGAGGGTGGAGTCGCGCAGCCAGCAGAAGCGGTAGTCCCAGTTGCGTACGCCGCCCAGCTCCTCGGGCAGCGAGGTGGTGGGCGCGGCGACGATGCCGCCGGTGGGCGCGAAGGTCAGCGCCTTGAGGGTGATCAGCGAGCGCAGCACCTCGGCGCGGTACGGCCCGTCGTAGCGGCAGTGCGCCGCCCACGCCCGCCAGTCCTCCAGGGTGTGTTCCAGCGCCTCGTACGGGTCGATCTCGGCAGGGCGCGGCTCGTGCGAGGGGTGCCAGGTCAGGACGAACGCCACCCGCTCGCCGGGCGCGACGGTGAAGTCCGAGCGGGTGCTGAACCCCTGCCCGTACGTCTCGACGTCGGGCTCGGTGCGCAGCCACGCGGAGTCGGGCCCGGCCACCGCGACCCGGCACCGGCCGACGTGCCGCACCCAGGGGACGACCAGGCCGTAATCGAAGCGCAGCCGCAGCACCCCCTGCATGGCGACCTCGCCCTCCAGGCCCTCCACGAGGCGTACGAGGTCGGGCGCGCGGTCGCGCTGCGGCATGAAGTCGGTGACCTTCACCGAGCCCGTGCCGGTGTGCCAGACGGTGTCCAGGACGAGGGTGTCGCCGCGGTAGGAGCGCTCGGACCGGGCGTCGGAGTCGGCCGGGGCCAGCAGCCAGTGCCCGTTCTCCCGGTCGCCGAGCAGGGCCGCGAAGCAGGCGGCGGAGTCGAAGTGCGGCAGGCACAGCCAGTCGACCGAGCCGTCCCGGCCGATCAGGGCGGCGGTCTGCAGGTCACCGATGAGCGCGTGGTCCTCGATGGGTGCGTGCACGCGGTGCCCCTTCCGTCAGCGGCTATTCGCTTCCGGCGACTGTACGGGGCAGGGGCTCGGCGGGGGCGGATTCGGCGGCGGTGGTGTCCGCCGCGGGGGCCGCGGCTCCGCTCGCGGCCTCGGCCGAGCTGTCCGCGGGGCTCGCGGCGGCGGCTGACCGGTCCCGGCGTTCCCGGCGGACCAGGATGAACCAGCCCACCGGTACCCCGGCGGCGAACAGCCACCACTGGACCGCGTAGGCCATGTGCGGGCCGATGCTGTCGTGGTCCGGCGCGGGCACCGGCTCCGGCTTGCCGCCGGGGGGCTTCGGCGCGGTCTGCTCGATGTAGCCGCCGAGGACCGGGCGGCCCAGCGCCTTGGCCTGCTGCTCGCTGTTGATCAGCATGACCTGGCGCTCGGGCAGGCCCGGCTTGTCCTTGATGCCGCTGTTCTCGGTGGTCTCGTCCGCCATCATCCGCCCGGTGACGGTGACCTTGCCCTTCGGCGCGGCGGGCACGTCGGGGAAGCGGGTGAGGTCGTTGCCGGAGGCGATCCAGCCGCGGTTGACCAGGACGGTGGTGCCCTTGCGCGGCCCCTGGTCCAGGACCAGCGGGGTCAGCACGTAGTAGCCGATGGTCTGCTCGTCGGCGGCGGTGCGCTGGCGGACCACGACCTCGTGCCCGGTGTCGTACGTGCCGGTGGCGGTCACCCGGCGCCACATGTCGTCGCGGGGCAGCGTCCGGCCGGGGGCGGTCAGGTCGGTGACCGGTACCGGGTCGGCGTCGAGGTTGTCCGAGATGAGCTGGTTCTGCGCCACCCGGTGTTCATGGCGGTGGAGCTGCCAGAAACCCAGCTTGATCATCACTGGGATCAGGACGAGACCCACGAGGGTGAGGATCACCCACTGCCGGGACAACAGGAAGCGGTACACCCCACGAAGGTACAACCAGGGCATCCGGCGCCCCGGCGGCGGGGTCGGCGTCAGACCCGGTCGACGATGCCCACCTGGCCCTCCGCGCGGGCGCAGTGGGCGCCGCAGAACCACCGGCCGCCGGCCTCCACGCCCTGGCCGATGATCTGGCACCGGCAGTGCTCGCAGATCGGCGCCATGCGGTGGATGGCGCAGGAGAAGCAGTCGAAGACATGCACCGCGCCTTGCGCGTGCACTTCGAACGTCATGCCGTATTCGTTTCCGCAGACCTCACAACGTGCCATGCGCCACAGGGTGCGGGTGGGGCGGGCGGTGGGGCGAGCCTGCCCCAGGCGTGTTGTGGGGCTTCACCCGGACGCAGTCGCCGGGGCCACGTCCTGGAGGAGCTGCATGAAGGCGGCCTCGTCGATGACCGGGGTGCCGTACGCGGTGGCCTTGGCGGTCTTGGACGTACGCGAGTCGGGATCGTTGGTGACCAGCAGGCTCGTCAGCCGGGAGACGCTGGAGGCGACGTGCAGCCCGGCCTCGGTCGCGCGGTCCTCCAGCAGCTCGCGGTCGACGGAGGTGTCACCGGAGAACGCCACCCGCATGCCCTGCACCAGGCGGCCGCCCGGCTCGTACCGGCCGGGGTTCGGATACGGGCAGGCGGGCCGCTTGCGCGACGGGCGCCAGCTGGTGGGGCGGTACGCGGACGAGGACTGGCGCTGCCGGGGCGCCGCCGGGCCGTCCGCCCACTCCGTCAGCGGCTGGCAGGCCAGCAGTGGCAGGCGCAGATTGGCCTGCGCGGCCAGCCGCAGGCTGGGGCGGAACGCCTCCGCGAGCACCCGGGCGTCGTCGAGGGCGTGGTGGGCGTGCTCCTGCTTGACGCCGTAGTGCGCGGCGAGGGACTCCAGCTTGTGGTTGGGCAGCGGCAGGCGCAGCTCCTTGGAGAGCGCGATCGTGCACAGCCGCTGCCGTACGGGCGCCTCGGCCTCGGCGCGGGCGTACTCCCGGGCGATCATCGACCAGTCGAACATCGCGTTGTGCGCGACCAGGACGCGCCCCTCCAGCCGCCGGGACAGCTCGGGGACGATCTCGGGGAAGAGCGGCGCGGTGGACAGCATGTCGCTCGTCAGACCGTGGATCCACACCGGGCCCGGGTCCCGCTGCGGGTTGACGAGGGTGTACCAGTGGTCCTCGACCTCGCCGTGGGTGTCCAGGCGGTAGACGGCCGCGGACACTATGCGGTCGTCGCGGGCCAGGCCGGTGGTCTCCACGTCGACGACCGCGTACCCCTTCGGATACGCGGCCGGCCAGGGGGCTGCCGCCTCCGGAGGGGACGGCTGCCGCCCGATCGCCGGGGTGATCGGGTGGGCTGCTGCCATGCGGTCTTCGAGCATGGTCACTGAGGATACGGGCCGCCACTGACAGCGCCACCGCCCTCCCCGTACCCGCCGGCGGCCCGGCCCGGCCCGCGGGCGCACCGCCCGGCGCGGACGTGCGCGAACGGAGCGCGGCCGGCCGTCCGTTGGGCCACGATCGGGGGACGGGGTCACGCGGCGGTGTCCGGCCCCCTCCCGTGTCGGGTGCGCGCCCCGGACCCGGCCGCGGCGTTACGTAACGAACGTCCGAATAGTGACCGATGGGGACGCGCCGTATCCCGCACACCGCTGACACCCCGTCTTACATACTTCTCGGTAACAACCCCTAGCGGGGCGCCCATCGGCGCCTTTATGGTGCCGACATGCCGCACCTGCCCGATGTCGTGCTGTGGTCCGTGCCCGCTTTCGTCGTGCTCACCGTCGTGGAGATGGTGAGCTACCGCCTCCATCCCGACGAGGACGCCGCCGGGTACGAGGCCAAGGACGCGGCGACGAGCGTGGGGATGGGGCTGGGCAGCCTGGTCTTCGACGCGCTGTGGAAGATCCCGATCGTGGCGATCTACTCGGCGGTCTACACGCTCACGCCCCTGCGGGTGCCCGTCCTGTGGTGGACGCTGCCGCTGATGCTGCTCGCGCAGGACTTCTTCTACTACTGGTCCCACCGCGGCCACCACGTCATCCGCATCTTGTGGGCGTGCCACGTGGTGCACCACTCCAGCCAGAAGTTCAACTTCACCACCGCGCTGCGCCAGCCGTGGACCACCTGGACCGTCTGGCCGTTCTATGTGCCGATGATCGCCCTCGGCGTGCACCCGGCCGCGGTCGCGTTCTGCTCGTCGGCCAACCTCGTGTACCAGTTCTGGGTGCACACCGAGCGGGTCGGCAAGCTCCCCAGGCCCTTCGAGTTCGTACTGAACACGCCCTCGCACCACCGGGTGCACCACGCCTCGCAGGGCGGCTACCTGGACCGCAACTTCGGCGGCATCCTCATCATTTGGGACCGGATGTTCGGCTCGTTCGTCCCGGAGACGGCGCGGCCGGTCTACGGGCTCACCAAGAACATCAACACCTTCAACCCGCTGCGCGTCGCCACCCACGAGTACGCGGCCATCGCCCGCGACGTACGGGCGGCGCAGAGCTGGAGCGAGCGGGCGGGGCGGGTGTTCCGGGGGCCGGGGTGGCAGCCGGCGCGGTCGGCCGGGCAGAAGGCGGTGGGGAAGCCCGCGGCCTCCGAGCGGCCCAAGACCCCCGACCCCGCCAAGGAGCGCGTCGCGTGACGACCGCCGCGCGCACGGTGCGGGTCCTGCTCGGTGCCTTCGCCGTACTGACGCTCGTCCACCTCGCCGCCCTGCTCACCGGTACGACCACCGTCGCGCACCTGACCAAGCCCGCGCTGATGCCGGTGCTGGCCGCGTACGTGCTGGCCGCCGGCGCGCCCCGGCTGCTCGCCGTCGCGCTGCTCTTCGGCTGCGGCGGCGACACCCTCCTCCAGACCGGCGACGACGCGCTGTTCCTGGTCGGCATGGGCTCCTTCGCCGCCGGACACGCCTGCTACCTGGTCCTCTTCGCCCGGCGCGGCGCCTTCCCGGGAGGGCTGCGGCGCTCCGGTCCGCTCGCGGCGGTGTACGCGGCCGCCTGGCTCGGCTTCGTCGCGCTGCTGTGGCCGGATCTGGACGCAGACCTGCGGCTGCCGGTCGCCGCGTACAGCCTGCTGCTCACCGCGACGGCGTTCGCCGCTCTGCGGCCCGGCCCGTGGGCGGCGCTCGGCGGCCTGCTCTTCCTGCTGTCCGACTCGCTGCTCGCCACTGGTCTCGCCCACTGGCAGCAGCCGCCCGCCGCCCAGTTCTGGGTGATGCTGACGTATACGGCGGCCCAGTTCGCGCTGGCCGACGGCGTACGGAGGGCGTACGCGGGGCGCGAACGGACCCGGGGCGCCGGGACCACCCGGGCGTACGGTGAGGTGCGTAGTACAACTGTCTGACCGCAAGGAACGTACGTCATGCGCGCCACCACCCTCCACGCACCCCGCGACATCCGCGTCGAAGAGGTCCCGGACGCCGCCGTCCGGGAACCGGGGGACGCGGTGGTGCGGGTGCTGCGGGCCTGTATATGCGGCAGCGACCTGTGGGCCTACCGGGGCGAGATCCCGCGCGAGCGCGGGCAGCGGATCGGCCACGAGTTCCTCGGCGTGGTCGAGGAGACCGGCTCCGAGGTGTCCGGCGTCCGGCCCGGCGACCTCGTCGTCGCGCCCTTCACCTGGTCCGACGGCGTGTGCGAGTTCTGCGCCGAGGGCCTGACGACCTCCTGCGCGCACGGCGGGTTCTGGGGCGGTACGCCCGGCTCGGACGGCGGCCAGGCCGAGGCCGTCCGCGTCCCGTACGCCGACGGCACCCTGGTCACGCTGCCCGCCGACGCGGCCGGCGACGACCGGCTGCTGACCGCGCTGCTTACCCTCTCCGACGTGCTCGGCACCGGCCACCACGCGGCGGTCGGCGCGGGCGTGCGGCCCGGCGCGACGGTCGCGGTCGTCGGTGACGGCGCGGTCGGGCTGTGCGGGGTGCTCGCCGCCCGGCGGCTGGGCGCCGAGCGGATCATCGCGCTCGGCCGGCACACCGCCCGTACGGACCTCGCCCGCACCTTCGGCGCCACGGACGTGGTCGCCGAGCGCGGCGAAGCGGCCGTGACGGCGGTACGCGAGCTGACCGGCGGCCAGGGCGCGCACGCCGTCATCGAGGCCGTCGGCACCCAGCAGTCCATGGCCACCGCCGTCGGCATCGCCCGCCCCGGCGGCGCCGTCGGCTGGGTCGGCGTCCCGCACGGCAGCGGCAACGGCCTGCACATGGAGACGCTGTTCCAGAACAACATCGCGGTACGCGGCGGCGTCGCCCCCGTCCGTACGTACATCCCCGAACTGCTGCCCGACGTCCTGGACGGCACTCTCGACCCGTCGCCGGTCTTCGACCTGACCGTGGACCTCGACGGCGTCCCGGACGGCTACCGCGCCATGGACGCGCGCACCGCGCTGAAGGTGCTGGTCAAGCCCTGACCGGCGAACACGGCCGCGGGCTTGAGTCTCCCGCCGGGGGAGACCCGACAGTGGACGGCATGAACGAGGACGGCGGCGGCCTGCTGACGATCGGCGCGCTGGCCCGGCGCACCGGAGTGCCGGTGAAGACGGTACGGCGCTGGTCGGACGAGGGCCTGCTGCCGCCCGCCGCCCGCACCCCCGCGGGCTACCGCCTGTACGGCCCGGAAGCGCCCGCCCGCCTGGAGATCGTGCGCTCGCTGCGCGACCTCGGCATCGGCGTCGCGGACATCCGGGCCGTACTGCGCAGCGAGCGCACCGTCGCCGACACGGCCGGGTGCTGGGCGGACGCCCTGGACGCGCAGATCCGCACGCTGCGGCTGCGGCGCGCCGTGCTGCGGGCGGTGGCCGCGCGGGGCACCGCAGCCGAGGAGCTACCGGACGTGCACCGACTCGCCCGCCTGACCGCCGCCGAACGACGCCGCATCATCGAGGAGTTCATCGCGGACGCCCTGGACGGCGTGGCCGCCCCCGCCTACCGCGCCGGACTGCTGGCCGCCGCCCCGGACCTGCCCGAGGACCCCGCGCCCGACCAGCTCGCCGCCTGGCTCGACCTGGCCGACCACGTACAGCGCCCCGAAGTACGGGCCGCACTGCGCCGCCTGGCCGAGTACAGCGCCCGCACCACCCCCGCCGAACCGTCCGCGACGGCCGCCGAGGACGCGGCGCGGGTCGCCGGCCTGATGCGTGAGCGCGCGGAGACGGCCCTCGCGGCCGGTGTCGCCGCCGACTCCCCGGCGGCGGAGCCCGTCGTGGCGGAACTGGTCGCCGCCTGGCTGCCCACTCAGGTGGGTACGGCCGACCCGCCCCAGCGGGACGACGCCCACGCGCGCGCCAGGCTGCTGGAACAGCTGGAGGCCGCCGCCGAACCGCACATCGAGCGCTACTGGCAGCTGATGTGTACCGCCACCGGCCGCCCGCAGCCGCCCAGTTGGAGCGTGGCGGGCACCTGGACCGCCAGCGCGCTGCGCGCTCACCCGGAGCCCGGCCCCGGTCTCGTCCTGCCGCCCGCGCCGGACGCGCAGCGCGCGCTGTACGTGTATGAGCGGGTGGCCGCGCATGTCGCCGCGCTGGTCGATGCCGTACCGGGGGAAGCCCTGGAGCGGCCCACGCCGTGCGACGACTGGACCGTACGGCAGCTCATCGACCACATGACGTGGGAAAACCTCATGATCACCTCGATCGCCCGGGACGCGCCGCGCACCGACCCGGACGCCGACCACCTGGGCGACGACCACGCGGCCGCCTTCCGGGCATCGGTGGACGGCCTGCTCGCGGCGTTCACCGGCACCGGGCTGCTGGAGCGCACGTACGGCCCGTACGGGGCCCCTGGTGCCCTGTTCGCGCAGCAGGCCGCCGTCGAACTCCTCGCGCACGGCTGGGACCTGGCCCGCGCGCTCGGTACGAGCACGGACCTGGCGCCTGAGGTCGCCGACGAGGTACTGGAAGCGGCGCGCGGCATCTACGGGGCCGCGCCGCGCACCGAGGGCGGCTCCTTCGCGCCGGAGCGGACCGCGCCGGCGGCGGCTGGGGGAGCGGACCGGCTGGCCGCCTACCTGGGCAGGTGAACCGGCCGCCTGCTCGGGCAGGCAGGTGAAACGGCGGTGGGGCCGGGCGGCAGGCCGCCCGGCCCCTGCCTCGGAACCGTCACCGGTCCCTCGGCGGCATCAGTCCTGGACCGCGTCCAGCGCGTCCACGATGCCGTAGCCGTAGTGGCCGTTGACGTGCTGAGTACCGGTGCACGTCTTGTCGGCGGTCGGGCAGCCCGGGTTGTCCGCCTGCATCTTCAGGAGCCACTGGATCTCCTGCGGGCTGGACTTCGGGTGGGTGCTCTTCAGGAGCGCCACGACACCGGCGACGTGCGGGCTGGCCATCGAGGTGCCCTGGAGGTAGCCGTAGTCACCGCCGGGCATGGTCGACAGGATGCCGCCGTTCTTGGCGGGCAGCTCCGGGACCTGGCGGGAGTCGCCGCCCGGCGCCGCCACGTCGATCACGCCGTTGCCGTAGTTCGAGAAGTACGACTTCAGGCCCTTCACGCCCGTCGAGGCCACCGTGACGGTGCCCGGCAGCTGGGTCGGGACGTCCCAGCACTTCTTCGGGTCGATGGTGCGCGTCACCGGCGTGGAGTCGTTCGGGCTGGAGGTGTCGGTCAGCTGCGCCGCCGCCAGGTCCATGTTGGAGTTGCCGGCCGCGGCGACGTTCACCACGCCCTTGCCCTCGGCGTACTTGGCGGCCCGGCCGACGGCGTCCACGATGGCGCCCTGGTCCAGGTCGTCCTTGCAGTTGAACATCCACGGGTCGACGTAGTAGCTGTTGTTCGTGACCTTCGCGCCGTGGTCGGCGGCGAAGACGAACGCGCACACCACGCTCTCGGCGTAGAACAGGCTGGTCTTCGGCTCGCTGACCTTGATGGCGGAGAGCTTCACGCCCGGGGCCACACCGGCCACGCCGACACCGTTGCGCGCGGCGGCGATGGTGCCCGCGACGTGCGTGCCGTGGTAGTCCTCGGCCGGGTCGTACGGACGCCAGGCGCCGGGGGAGGTGTCCGCCACGCCGCCCACGCAGTTCGCCGACTGCTTCGGGGCGAAGTTGGCCTTCAGGTCCGGGTGGGTGTCGTCCACACCGGTGTCGATGACGGCGACGGTGACCTTCTTGCTGCCCTCGTCGATCTTCGCGGCCTTGTCGGCCTTGATCGCGGGGATGTCCCACTGGAGCGGCTCCAGCGGCTCCTTGTCGTCGCCCGCCGCGTTGGCCGCGCGGGCCGCCTTGGCGGCCTTGTCGGCGGTCAGCCGCTCGACCTTCTGGGGCTTGCCGACATCCGTGGTGCCGGACGCCTTCAGCGGAGCCGTACGGGTGGCGCCGGCGGACTGCACGCCGGGCGTCTTGCGTATGGTCGCGGCGAACTGGGGGTTGGCCGAGTGGACGACGATCACGCCTATCTTCTCGTGGGCGATGATCACCTTCCCGCCGGCCTCGGATATCGCCTTCGTGACGCGCTTGACCGAGGCATGGCCCGGGGTGGCGTTCACGACGTACGACAGCAGCGGGCCGTCGGTCTTGACGGCGGCCGCGGGGGCCGTGGCCTGCGGGGCGGCGGTGGCCGCGCCCGGCAGGAAGCCGAGGGATGCCGTCAGGGCCAGTCCGAGCGGTACGGCCAGCGCCCGCACCCGTCTGGATCGGGGATGCGCCATGGGTACTCCACATCATCCGTGAGACCGCCCGTACACGGGTCGCGTACGGGCAGGTGGATACCGCCGAACGGGGGAACGGCCCCCGTGCGCGGCAAGTCCCCGAGAAGTTATCCGTGTCGACCACGGAACATCAATGGATCACGGAGAAAACCTGCCACAAGCCGCGGATTGACGTGCCGTCAGGCGCCGCCACGGTCACGGAAGCGTCACGGCCGGGCCGGGACGCGGCCTCAGGGCTCCCGCCGCAGCGCCGCCAGGCTCAGCGGCGGCAGCGGGGGGCGGGGGCCGTACCAGCGCCCCGGCGCCACCCGCACGGGCCGCCGCGAGGGCGGCGCGGCCACGACCGGGGCTGCCAGCCGCACGGTCCCGTACGGACGGCGGCCCGGCCCCGCGGGCCCGGTGTGCGGTGTGGACATCACACCCGGCCCAACGAACGGGTCCCGCCGCGGTGGCGGCCGGTGTTCCCGCTTCCTGCCGAATTCAACCAACCAGCCTCTGTCGCAACGCATGCCGCACCTCTACGATGCGTGATCCGGATCACTTACGCACGCTTTATCGCCGGGTTTTGTCGTTCGCCCCTACGCACCCAGGAGGTGCCGTGAGCACCGCACCGCCGCCCACCGACCCGGGGCCGCCCCGGCCGCCGGACTTCACCGCGGTCCAGGCAGGCCCGGAATTCGGCGAACTGCGCCGCTCGTACCGCTCGTTCGCCTTTCCGCTCACCGTCGCCTTCATCCTCTGGTACCTGCTGTACGTGCTGCTCTCCAGCTATGCGGGCGGCTTCATGGGCACCAAGGTCTTCGGCAACGTCAACGTCGCCTTCGTCCTCGGTATCGCGCAGTTCGTGACCACCTTCCTCATCGCCTGGTGGTACTCCCGGCACGCCGCCGCCAAGCTCGACCCGAAGGCCGAGTCGATCAAGACCCGCCTGGAGGGTGACGCATG
This sequence comes from Streptomyces sp. NRRL F-5755, assembly GCF_001279365.1. Classification (NCBI taxonomy): domain Bacteria; kingdom Bacillati; phylum Actinomycetota; class Actinomycetes; order Kitasatosporales; family Streptomycetaceae; genus Streptomyces; species Streptomyces sp. NRRL F-5755. Next base: position 38,923 of record NZ_LGCW01000309.1, read on the forward strand.
AGCCCGACCGAACGGATCACCGCCGGCGCGCGGCAGCTCGCCGACGGCGCCGGACAGCTCGCCGCGAGCGACGCCGGCGAGCACCGGGCCCTGATCATCACGCTGTTCGCGGTCTTCGTCGCCGCGACCCTGGGCATCACCGTCTGGGCCGGCCGGCAGACCCGGGGCGCGGAGGACTTCTACGCGGGCGGCCGCCAGTTCAGCGGCTTCCAGAACGGCCTGGCGATCTCCGGCGACTACATGTCCGCCGCGTCCTTCCTGGGCATCGCCGGCGCCATCGCCCTCTTCGGGTACGACGGCTTCCTGTACTCCATCGGCTTCCTCGTCGCCTGGCTCGTGGCCCTCCTGCTGGTGGCCGAACCGCTGCGCAACTCCGGGCGGTTCACCATGGGCGACGTGCTCGCGTACCGGATGCGCCAGCGCCCGGTGCGCACCGCCGCCGGCGTCTCCACGATCATCGTCTCGATCTTCTATCTGCTCGCCCAGATGGCGGGCGCGGGTGCCCTGGTCACGCTGCTGCTCGGCATCACCAGCGAGGCCGGCAAGATCCTGGTCGTCGTCCTGGTCGGCATCGTGATGATCCTCTACGTGTCCATCGGCGGCATGAAGGGCACCACCTGGGTCCAGATGGTCAAGGCCGTGCTGCTGATCGCGGGCACCCTGCTGATCACGTTCCTGGTGATGCTCAAGTTCAACTTCAACATCTCCACCCTGCTGGGCAGGGCCGCCGAACAGAGCGGCAAGGGCGCGGCCTTCCTGGAGCCCGGTCTGAAGTACGGCGTGACCGCCACCTCGAAGATCGACTTCATCTCGCTGGGCATCGCGCTGGTCCTGGGCACCGCGGGTCTGCCGCACATCCTCATCCGCTTCTACACCGTGCCCACGGCCAAGGCCGCCCGGAAGTCCGTGAACTGGGCGATCGGCATCATCGGCGTCTTCTACCTGATGACCATCGCGCTCGGCTTCGGCGCCGCCGCCCTGATAAAGCCCGCCACGATCATCGCGTCCAACAAGGCGGGCAACACCGCGGCACCGCTGCTCGCCCAGGAGATCGGCGGCGGCGCCGATTCCGCCGGCGGCGCGATCCTGCTCGCGGTGATCTCCGCGGTGGCCTTCGCGACCATCCTCGCGGTCGTCGCCGGGCTCACCCTCGCCTCGTCCTCGTCCTTCGCGCACGACCTGTACGTGAACGTCTTCCGCAAGGGCAGGGCCACCGAGAAGGAGGAGGTGGCCGCGGCCCGCTGGGCGACCGTGGGCATCGGCGCCGTCGCCATCGTCCTCGGCGTCTTCGCCCGCGGCCTGAACGTCGCGGGCCTGGTCGCCCTCGCCTTCGCCGTCGCCGCCTCCGCCAACCTGCCGACGATCCTCTACAGCCTGTTCTGGAAGCGGTTCACCACCCAGGGCGCGCTGTGGTCCATCTACGGCGGCCTGGCCTCCTCCGTCCTGCTCGTGCTCTTCTCACCGGTCGTCTCCGGCAAGCCGACCTCGATGTTCCCCGGCGTGGACTTCCACTTCTTCCCGCTGGAGAACCCGGGCCTGATCTCCATCCCGCTGGGCTTCCTGCTGGGCTGGCTGGGCTCGCTGCTGTCCAAGGAGGAGCCGGACGTGAAGAAGTACGCCGAACTGGAGGTCCGCTCGCTGACCGGCACCGGGGCGCACTGACCCGGAACCGCCGCAGGGCCGCACACCGGCGGGGGGGGGGGGGGCGGGGGGACCGCAGGAGCCCACCCCCCCCCCCCCCCCCCTCCCATCGCGTAGGCTCGAAGACGAACTGATCGGACTCGGGCATGGGGGCAAAAGTGCTCTCGGGCAGGGGGCAGCAGTGCTCATCGACACATACGGTCGCGTGGCCACCGACCTGCGCGTCTCGCTGACCGACCGGTGCAACCTGCGCTGCACCTACTGCATGCCCGAGGAGGGCCTGCAGTGGCTCGCCAAACCGGACCTGCTCACCGACGACGAGATCGTCCGCCTGATCCGCATCGCGGTCACCGGCCTCGGCATCGAGGAGGTCCGCTTCACCGGCGGGGAGCCCCTGCTGCGGCCCGGCCTGGTCGGCATCGTCGAGCGCGTCGCCGCCCTGGAGCCCCGCCCGCAGATGTCCCTGACCACCAACGGCATCGGCCTGGAGCGCACCGCCACCGCCCTGCGCGCCGCCGGCCTGGACCGCGTCAACGTCTCCCTCGACACGCTGCGCCCGGACGTCTTCCGCGCCCTGACCCGCCGCAAGCGCCACGAGGACGTGCTGCGCGGCCTGGAGGCGGCCCGCGCCGCCGGCCTCACCCCGGTCAAGGTCAACAGCGTCCTGATGCCGGGGCTCAACGACGACGAGGCCCCCGACCTGCTGGCCTGGGCCATGGCCCACGACTACGAGCTGCGGTTCATCGAGCAGATGCCGCTCGACGCCCAGCACGGCTGGAAGCGCGAGGGCATGATCACCGCCGGTGACATCCTGGCTTCGCTGCGCACCCGCTTCACCCTCACCCCCGAGGGCCGGGAGGAGCGCGGCTCCGCGCCGGCCGAGCGCTGGCTCGTCGACGGCGGCCCGCACCGCGTCGGCGTCATCGCCTCGGTCACCCGCCCCTTCTGCCGCGCCTGCGACCGTACGCGTCTGACCGCCGACGGCCAGGTCCGTACGTGCCTGTTCGCCACCGAGGAAACGGACTTGCGCGCCGCGCTGCGCTCCACCGCGCCGGACGCGGAGATAGCCCGCATCTGGAAGCAGGCGATGTGGGGCAAGAAGGCCGGGTCGGGTCTGGACGACCCGTCGTTCCTCCAGCCGGAGCGGCCGATGTCGGCGATCGGCGGCTAGGGCGGGGCCGCGACCGACCGGTCGTCCCGCCTTCAGTGGCCGGACCAATGGCGGCGGGCGGCCGATGGCGGGCCGGGCGCTGGTGAGGCCGGTGTGCGGCGATCCCCGGTGAGGTCAGCCGCTTGCCGGGCGGTCGTCGGCCGGGCGGTCGGCCGCGCCCTTCTCCCACTCCGCCAGCGTCACGACGTCCTTCAAGAACCCGCGCAAGTTAAGGAAGTTGGACAGGTGTTCGCGGTGCTCGTCGCACGCGAGCCAGGTCTTGCGGCGCTCCGGCGTATGCAGCTTCGGGTTGTTCCAGGCGAGGACCCACACGGCGTCGGCGCGGCAGCCCTTGGCCGAGCAGACGGGCGTCTCCGCGGCCGGCCGTGGAGCCGGGCCGGGCAGGCCCGGCAGCCCTGGCAGGCCCGGGACCTGCGGCGATGCGGGATTTCCGGCGGAGCCGGAGGGGTCGGGGAGCGGGGCGTCAGGGGAGTTCACGGCCTCAACCCTACGTCGCCCAGGAGGCGGACATGGCGACGCCGGGCAGCCACGGGGGGAGCCGCCCGGCGTCGGTCCGTCGCTCCGACGGGGGATGCGGAGCGCGTACGCAGTATGTCACGCGAGAGTGGGCCCGGTGCACCGGAACCGCATGATTGATCTGAGCTTTTTCTGAGCTTTGCACATCGCGGACGGGTCAACTCCGCTCCCGCCGCGGGCCGTCCGCATCCGGCCCGGCCGCTTCCGGGACGGGTTCCGCCGGGCCGTCGGTGCCCCCGGGGCCCAGCATCGGCCGGGTGGGCGCCGGTATGAAGGTGGACGGCAGTGAACGTACGTTCTCCCGCCCGGCGTTGGCGACGACCACCGCGACGTACGGCAGGACCACTCCCAGCACCAGGGTGGCGATGGCCACGTGACGCTCGATGTTCCAGAGCACGGCCGTGAGCACCACGGCCACGGTCCGCACCGACATCGAGATCACATACCGGCGCTGCCGGCCCCGCACATCCTCGGTCAGGCCCCGTCGCGCTCCCGTGATCCGGAAGGGCTGGGCGCCGGTCTGCTTCCGCATCACGTTCCACCACCTGCTTGTCGTGCCGGATTCTCCCCGGTTCCGCACCGGTTCCACGTTACGCCGCGCCTGCGCAGCCTTCGAGACCGGGGCGCGATACGGGCGGGCCGGGTCCGTACCGCTCCCGCGCGTACGGACCGCTCCGACGTGCGGCGTAGCCCGTCCGGAGGGAAACTGACGGTGCACGATTGCGTGCGCGCGCCGCTTGAGGAGGCGACATGACTTGGTTGTGGGCAATCATCGTGGGCCTGGTCCTGGGCCTGATCGCCAAGGCGATTCTTCCCGGCAAGCAGGCGATCCCGCTCTGGCTGACCGTGATCTGCGGCATGCTCGGCAGCGTCCTGGGCAACTGGCTCGCCACCGGTATCGGGGTCAACGACACCAAGGGCGTCGACTGGACACGGCACGTGCTGCAGCTGGTCGGCGCGGTCATCGTGGTCGCTGTCGGTGACCGGCTCTGGGCGGCCGTACGCGGCCGGCACAGAGAAACGACCTGAGAACGACAAGCACGACGAAGACACACCGGCCGGTGCGCGAACGACGCGCACCGGCCGGTCCTGCCTGCGACGGCCCCGGCGGCCTCAGCGGCCGTCGAGCTGAGCCAGCTTGCGGCCCGCCTTCAGGTACGCCGTACCGGACACCCCGGCCAGCTTCTCGGCCAGCACCTCGCCCAGCGGCCGGATCGCCTCGGCCTCGGCCAGCACCAGCGCCTGCTGCCCCTCCGGGGCCTCCACGACCAGGCGCAGCGCGTTCTGCTTGGCCAGCCGCCGGGCCGCCGAGGCGCTCGGCGTGAACTCCAGGACCTTGGTCAGGACGGTTGCCACCGTCTCCGCGCCGTGCTCGGCGACGTCCACCACCGGCAGCGTGCTCACATCGGCGAACGACTTCTTGGAGAACTGCGCCACGAACCCGGCGCGCGCGGCCATCGCCGCCTCCAGGCCGTACAGCGCCGTCACGACCTCGCCCGCCAGGACCTTCTTCAGGTCCATCGGGTGCAGGCTCTTGTCCGCGACCCGGGCCAGGACGACCGCGATCTCCTCGTCGGTCCACTCCGTCCATGCCTTCAGGTACGGCTCCATCAGCCGGTCCGGCACCGACATGATCTTGCCGAAGACATCGTCGGCGGGTGCGCTCAGCCCCACGTAGTTGCCCTTGGACTTGGACATCTTGGCGCCGGTGCCGTCCGTGCCCTCGATCAGCGGCATGGTGACGACCAGCTGCGGCCGCTGCCCGCGCAGCTCCATCAGCTTGCGGCCCATCTGGAGGTTGAGCAGCTGGTCGGCGCCGCCCAGCTCCACGTCGCACTCCAGCGCCACCGAGTCCAGGCCCTGCGCGATCGGGTACAGCAGCTCGGTCATCGTCAGGCCGGAGCCCGCGGCGAGCCGGTTGCGGAAGTCCTCGCGCTGGAGCAGCTGCGAGACCGGCACCTGGGAGAGCAGCCCCAGCAGCTCGGGGAAGGTGTACGGGGCCAGCCACTCGCTGTTCTGGCGGAAGCTGACCTTCTCGAAGTCGAAGAACGGCCGGACCTGGTCGCGGTAGCTGGCCAGGTTGGCGGCGATGTCCTCGTCGGTCAGCGGCGGGCGCTCGGCCGTACGGCCCGACGGGTCGCCGATCTTGGCGGTGAAGTCGCCGATGATCAGCGTCACATCGTGCCCGAGCCGCTGGAACCGGCTCAGGATGATCAGCGGCACCGCGTGCCCGAGGTGGACATCGGTGGCGGTCGGGTCGATGCCCAGCTTGATGTGCAGGCCCTTGCCCGCCGCCCGGCGCTCCTCGATCCGCTCGGCCAGCCGGTCCACGCCCGGCAGCACCTCGACGGTACGGGAGGCGATCAGCTCGGCCTGCTCCTTGGCGGGCAGGTCCGTCAGGTCCAGATAGCGCCGCGCACCCGTCTCCTGGAGCAGCTCCGCGACGGTGGAGTCGGCGGAGAGATCTGCGGAGAGCAGCGAGCTGGCGCGGGCGACGGATTCGCCGAGGCGTGTCATGGCGTTCCTGATCGGTCGGTTTTCCCGTACGGGAGGACGAAGGGAGAGTCTATTAGAGGCGGTGGCCGGGCCCGGGCGCACGCCCGCCCGGGCCCGGCCGGATATCCGTCGAGGTCACACCCCGGGGCTCACCGAACTCATGTTGAAGTCCGGAATCCGCAGGGGCGGCATCGCGGCCCGGGTGAAGTAGTCGCTCCATTCCCGCGGCAGCGTGCGCTCCGTACGGCCCGCCTCCGCGGCCCGCGCCAGCAGGTCCACCGGCGACTCGTTGAACCGGAAGTTGTTCACCTCGCCGGTCACCTCGCCGTTCTCGACCAGATAGACGCCGTCCCTGGTCAGCCCCGTGAGCAGCAGCGTCGCCGGGTCCACCTCGCGGATGTACCACAGGCAGGTCAGCAGCAGCCCCCGCTCGGTGCCCGCCACCATCTCCTCCAGCGACCGGGAGCCACCGCCGTCCAGGATCAGGTTGTCGATGCCCGGCGCCACCGGCAGCCCGGTCAGCCCGGCGCCGTACCGGGTGGTCACCAGCCGCCGCAGCTCGCCGTCGCGTATCCAGTCGGTCGGCTCCAGCGGCAGCCCGTTGTCGAACACGGAGGCATCGTCGCCGGAAGCATGGGCCAGGACGAACGGCGCGCACTCCAGACCGGGGGCGCCCGGATCGCTGCGCAGCGTCAGCGGCAGCCCGGCGATCTTGCTCCCGACGAGGGTGCCGCCACCGGGCCGGGAGAAGACCGTACGGCCCTCGGCGGCGTCCCGGGCCACCGCCGACCACTGCTGGTACACGAGCAGGTCGGCGACGGCCGTCGGCGGCAGCAGCGTCTCGTACCGCCCGGCCGGCAGCTCGACGCGCCGCTCCGCCCAGCCGAGCCGGGTGGCCAGCTCCGCGTCCATGGCCAGCGGGTCCGCGTCCCGGAAGTCCCGGGTGGACAGCCCCGCCCACGCGGACCGGGTGCGGTCCGGGGACTTGGCGTTCAGCTCCAGCGTCCCGGTGGGCTGGTCGTGCCGCAGCCGCAGCCCCGTGGAAGAGCCGAGGTAGGACGAGACCACCTCGTGAAACGCGAACCCATACAGCTCACGGCCCCCGTCCCTGGCCCGCTTGAACGATTCGCCCAGCGCGGGCGCGAAGGAGTCGAACACCGCCGAAGAGGTCTCGGCCGGGGCATCGGCAAAGTCCGGCGACGGCGCGGCCCCGGAAACCAGCGGCCCGGCATCCTCGGCGGGCCCCGCCGCCCGCGCGGCTGCCTCCGCCTCCCGCACCAGCGGCTCCAGATCGGCCACGGTCACCGCCGACCGGGACACCACACCCGACGCCGTGCCCTGCGCACCGTCCACCGTCGCGATCACCGTCAGCGACCGCCCGCGAGTGACCCCATTGGTGGTCAGCGCATTACCGGCCCACCGCAGATTGGCACTGGACCGCTCACTCGCGATGACCACACACCCGTCGGCCCGGGACAATTCAAGGGCCCGCTCGACCATCTCGTGGGGCGCACCCACCCGCGCGGAACGGCTCATCGACCCGCCTCCTGTGCCGTATTCAGAATGCTGACATCGGTGAACAGCGCCGCCGGACACCCGTGCGAAACGGCCGCGATCTGCCCCGGCTGCGCCTTCCCACAATTGAAGGCCCCGCCCAGGACGTACGTATCCGGCCCGCCGACCGCGGCCATCGATCCCCAGAAGTCGGTGGTGGTGGCTTGGTAGGCGACGTCGCGGAGTTGTCCGGCGAGTCGGCCGTTCTCGATTCGGAAGAAGCGTTGGGCGGTGAACTGAAAGTTCACCGGGGGAGCGGAGGGCATACCTCTCCGATCAGCGTCTGTGCAGGTCAGACGTTGTTTCACGGTCCACCCTCGATCCGTGTTGATACCGGTTGAAACCGGACTGTACGGGGTGTGGTGACGGCTTGGTGCCGACTTTTGGCGGGGTGCTGCGGATCTTCGATGCTGATCGTAGACGCCGGGCCTACGGGGCAGGGTGGTCCCCGGCCAGAACGGCGAGATGAGCACGAGCGGACTGGGAGAGGCTGTCCAGCAGAGCCTTCCCCTTGGCTGCTGTAGCGAGGGAAGGCTGCCCGATGATGCCGTTGGTGGTGTACCCGGCCATGCCCAGTGTCAGCAGATGTGGACGGCGGGGAGCTGAATGATCATCCTGCTCGATGCCGTCGCGTACGAGGTGCGGGGCGCCGTGCAGGAGCAGCGAGACTTCGAACTCTCCGCCGTGCATGTCGCCGGGACTGCTGCTTTCCAGACCGGCTTCCTGGCGGGCGCGGGCCCGGTCCTCGCTGACGGGGAAGAGGGCTACGCGGGGGCCGTCTACGTTGGCCTCCTGGGCGACGTTGGACAGCACGTAGTTGCCGCCATGACCGTTGACGATCAGCAACCCTGGCACGCCCGACGCCTTCAGCGAGCGCCAGATGTCGTTGACGACGGCGTACAGGGTCGCCGCGCTGATGCTCACGGTGCCCGCCATGCCCGCCACGCCTGCGTGCTCGTGGGAGCAGGAGACGGTGATGGGCGGCAGGAGGAAGAGACCGTGATCGTCCGCGATCCGCTTGGCGATCATGCACGCAATGGCGGTGTCCGTCGTCAGGGGCAGGTGGGCGCCATGCTGCTCGAAGCTCCCCACAGGCAGTACGGCGATGGTCGGACCCTTGCGGCGCTCGTCCTCGGACGTGGCCTGGGTGATCAGATCGTCCATGTCCTTAGCATCCCTCATGGTTTCCGGCCGAACTAGGTCGTAAGTCGGTCGCGAACGATCTGAAGGCGCTCGGTGAAGGCAGCTATGGCAGGAACCTTTTGACGTGGCGGGACGGCGCGGGCCACGGCCGTCAGCTCCGCGAGGGTCCGGGCCGAACCGGTCTGCGCAACGATCGCCAGAGCCTTGCCGGCGGCCTCCGCGCATGGCTCCGGCTCACCGGCCTTGGCATAGGCACGGGCGAGGCGCGCGAGGTAGACGCTGCGGTCGTTCCGGAAGACCTGGGGGAGGGCGGCGATCTCCTCCTCGAAGAGCCGAATGGCACGTGAGGGATCACCGAGATCGATCCAACAGTTGGCGCGCTGGATCTCCACATAGGTCGGAGTGCAGTAGGACGTATCGAGGATGGCCTCAGGATCGGCTTCGCACGTCCGTGACGCCAGTTCGTGAGCCTCGTCGAACTTGGACAGTGCGGCGCGCGGATCTCCTTGAAGCGCATGGCCAGCGGCCTCTTGCAGCGCCGCGAGCGCGGATAGCTGAGGCGTCCTGTCCGGTACGTACTGTGCTGCCTGGGCCAGGCCGACGGCACGCGCCGGGCTGCCCTGCGCGGCGGCCTGGTGGCTCTTGCGGAACAGCAGGTACGACTGCATGTGATGGTCGGCGGCTTCCTGCGCCCATTCCATCGAACGGTCAGACCAGTACGCCGCTGCCGTGAAGTCACCCAGATCTTGATACAGCCACCCGAGGAATTCGGCGGTCTGACTGCCCACATGCAACAGCCTGCGCCGCTCCGGACCATTGGCAGTGTCCAGAAGACGGGCGATGGTCTTTGCGTCATGATTGACCGTGGCCAGCGGTTGTCTCGCCCCGAAGTAATTCGCACTCTTGTAGCGCTGGGGTAGCTGACTCTCGATGAGAGCCGCAGTGAATTCCGGATCGGCCAGCTCCTCGCCGGACGTCGCAACCCACAGATCATCAGGCGGCTCGGAGCCCATGGCTGGCTCGAGCGGCGTCAGCAGAACGGCCCCCGTCGGCACCTCCGCGCCCTCCTCCCAGTCCCGGCGCATGAGGCCAAGCATGTGTCCGGGGATGCGGAGCCCATCGGCCACACGCTCGACAACGGCCATGTCCTTGATGATCCGCTGCCCCTGGATGACCTCGCCGACCCGGCTCGGTGTCAGGTCACAGCGCCGCGCGATGAGAGCGGGGTAGAGACCTGCCCGCTTAACGATCTTAAAAATACGAGAGAAGTCGCGTTCGTAGCACGCTTTGATCATTTCGGCGTCGTTCAAGATGCGCGCGGGGAGATCTTGCGGCGGTTCGGACTTGGGCATGAGCGATGCTCCGATGGACTCAGCCTGGATCGCTGTGACGCTTCCCTCGCGATGTTACCCACCGTGGGTAATCACGCTGGTGTCGATTCCGGAACAACTGGCCCTGATCCTGCTGCGTATGAAGTCCGATGCGGCGGTGAGCAATGGGGACTCGGCAGTGAGCCGATGGCCCCACAGCGCTCGCAGCGTCGGCCTGGCTCGCGCCGAGTTGAGTGACCTGTTGATCAAATGGGACCTGAGCACGGTGGTTGACGAAGCGCTGCTGGTGCTCTCCGAGTTGGTCACCAATGCGGTCAGGCATGGGCGCGCGACTGCCGAGCGCGAGATCGAAACGCGGTATCTCCGTGAACCGGATGGCGTCCGGATCGAGGTGCGCGACTGGGCGGACGAACGCCCGGTGATCCGCGTATCGAGCGATACGGGCGGTTGGGGCCTGTGCCTCGTCGGCGAACTGTCCGCCCGCTGGGGCGTGGACGAACGCGACGGGGCCGGGAAGTCCGTATGGGCCGTGGTGACGGCCCCTGAGGAAAGCTGAGCGTGATGGATGACCGACTGATGGCCTCTCAGGTACGGCGGGGAGACCAAGTACGGCTGCGGGGCCGGTTGCAGGAGGTGAAGGCGGTCCGCCCCGACCGGGCATCGTCCAGGCGCCCCACGGTGGTCTTGGTCTTCAAGGGGCACCCCTCAGAGCGCTTCACCGCCGACACCTGGCTCTGGGGCCGCGACCGGAAGAGGTCGCGCTGATGGTGGTCAAGGCGATTTACCGGTTCGTGGACTGGGTGTTGCAGCTCGACACGTCGGGCAGCCCGCCGATCTTCGAAATGAAGTGCATGAAGTGTGACGCGGTCTCCGGTGCCTTCGAGGACCCGGCGCCGGCGCAGAACTGGGCACTCAAGCACGCGGGCCGCGAGGGTCACACCCTCTTCCAGGCCGTGAACCTCTCGTACTTCCGAGCGACGGCGGTAGGGAAGACCCGGTGATGCGCCGGGGCTGGAGGAACGCGCGCCGGGGGCTCCGATGGGCCGCGGGGATGGTTGACGAAGTGGCCCTCCGAGCGCAAGAGCAGTGGTGGCGACACGTGACCGACCGGACGCTCTTCCGCCTCTTCGACCGAGAGCGCGCCCGGCTGACCGCAAGGAGCCCACGCGGTTGCCGTCGCTGCGCGCAGCAGTGCCCGGCCCCAGGGACGGTCCTAGCCAAGAAGGAGCGGGGCTGGCCGTTGACGTAACCGTGCTGGGGGCTGCTGGCCGATCCCGGCCAGCGCCTCTCCCCGAACTCCCTTGGTGATCACAGGCCGTACGACTTCCGACTCTGTCCGCTCCGCAGGGTCGTGGACGCGAACGGTCGCGTCACTGGGGGCGGCGGTTCGGCTCTGTCGGCTCCCCTTCAGGGTCGGACCGCGATCGACAACCCAAGATGCAAGACCGGACCACCCCTCGCCTGGACAGCATCCGGGGCGGCCCGGGTGGGGTTGCCGTGATGCGCATGTGCGGTTGCCCTGCTTGATCAGTGATCCGGTGAGCATGGAAGGGACTTGAGCCAGATGGACGCCTTCAGCGGCGAGCGACTGGCGGACCACGGGTTCGACCCTGACGAGACGGTGTGGGTCCGAGGTGTGGACTACGTGGCAGGCTGGCGCGAGGCACGCGACGCTGGCGCCGCCCTGGTGGAGGCATTGGCGGCGGCGGGGATCGACGTGACAAGCCTCAAGGCGCAAGCTCATTCGACCGGACGGTTCTGGGGAGGTAACTCTGCGACTGCCAACGGCGACGGCTCGGCAGACAAAGGAGCTGTTGCAGGCTGCACTGCGGTGGGGGAGGGCGAGCTGAGGGGCCTAGCTTCAGATGGCCGGTCGGGACAGCGGGGTATCGTGGTGAAGCTCGTGAGCTTTCTGAATACCGCCTCGGTCGAAGGTTGGCGGCAATTTTCGCCCGGTACAACCCGAGCGGCGCGACGAGGGCGATGGTGTCCAGGGTTTCGCTGTCCCCGCCCCTGTTACCTGCCTGGAAGCTGACTCCCGTGAGATCCCATTTCGTGGAACAGCATCCATGACTCCTCTGTTCCTGGCGGCTTATTACCGAAGCTTATGTGCCATCGGTGCGGCGCCTGCAGGTGCTAGAAGTCAACCCAATATAAGCACTGCTAAACTTACTAAGAAAAGTGGCGAATAAAAGAGGCATAGGGTGGGTGAAAGCAACACCTTTCGCCTCGGCACTTGATGTCGATAGGGCGATACATCCATCGAAAAAGACGGGATCTCGGGGCTGTTGCGTGCGACGTCCGCGTACAGTTGGCGAAAAAGACGCTCTTGATGCAGATAGAAGAAGTCGAGAAGCCAGAACCCTAAGGTTGGGATAAAGGAAATAAGTGACAGGGCCGGGCGCTCGCTGCTTATGGTGACCCCAGCCAGTGCGCCCACCAGGGTTATGGCCCAGCCGCGAATCAGAAATGAATTATTGGCAAGGCGGGTTACGGTTAAGTTTAAGAACTCAAGGTGTTTGACTTTGTCGTCGGAGTTTGCTTCAGTCATCTTTGGCGCCTCTCGCCCCGGTAGGTTTGGCGATGACGTAGTTACTCAGCTCCGCTGGGATTTCTTCTCGGGACGGAGGCCACCCAGGGATGGGGTAGGCGGGGCTGAAGCTATGCACTCTCCACTGCCCCATGGTCTGTTTCATTAGAAAAGGGCTAGTTTGGATAGGTCCTGTGCGCTCGTCAAAAATGACTATGTCGCCGCCGGTTGGAGATAGCACTACGAGTTCGTAATCGATGCCGATAGGGCGAGGGTTGCTGGCGGCGCCCCATGTCTCATCAATAGATGAGAATGAGCTTTTGAATTCTCCCAGCTGGGTTGCCATGAAGTCTTTGGTCAGTTTGTGGGTCGGTTTAATCGTGGATAGTGACTTCGCCAGCTCCTCCCGGTTGTACGGCGCCAGATTCGGGTGATCCTTGTTTGCCCACACCCAAGCCTGCGCCAAAACCAGGCGTAGCGTTGGTGTAAGAAGGTTCCAGGCGCGGTCCATCTTGTTCTTCTTCACGGCCTGTACGAACTTGTTTGCGGTGTCGACTGGCCCCCCATCTCGAAAGTGTGTTTCCATGCCTGCGAGGGCGGCCCTGAGATTGCGGGCAGAGACCTCCGCGGTTGTTTTGTCTGGGTTGCTTTCTAGGGCCCTTTGATAAGCAGTCAATGCAGGAGCCCAGAATCCCATCCGCTGATTAATCTCCCCGATGGCGCAATACGCGGCGGCTCGCTGTGATCCGCGCAGAGAGTCGAGAAGAGCGGTTAGGGTGTCAATGGCCTTGGTGGGGTTTTGCTTGCTCAACTGGAGGGCTGAAGCAATACGCGGTTCTATCGCCGGATCTGCAGTGGGCACGCCGTCGCTGCTGGGGAGGTCCGGTGCTTCTCCAAGCTGAGCGGGAACGAACTCGGGTGCCTGTAGCAGATGTCGCAGCAAGGGAAGCAGGCTGGAATCATCGTCCGGGACGACTAGATACTTGTTTGTGAGGTTGAGAGGTGGCGGGATGTGTCTAGTGTCTTCTGCAGAGAAAACGACGGGAATGTACTTAATTTGCTTGCTGGTGCTGAAATAGATGTCGGCTGTGATCAGGGTTGCTTCCCAGCGGACTCCGGCTCCGATGCCAGGTTCTTCTTGCTGATTGTATCGCCTGGCATACGTTTCTGTGATCACGGTGAGGACGTAGTCAGCTTCACCTACCTGTGTGCGCATCCACGCAGGCCACATCGCGGGAGGCTTGCTCTCCTCAAAGAAGTCAGCCCATGCGTCGATCCCGTTGCGACGAAGTGCTTGAATGAGCCCGAGTACGCGTTGTCGATGCTCGTTCGAATCATGAGAATAGGACACGAAAACGCGAGGTGCAGAATTGCTTCGCATGGCCATGCCTCCGGTGCGCAAGGTGCGACTTCGAGTGACAGGGATCTTACGACACATTTCCCATGCTGCGGGGGACGTTCTTGGAGGTCGGTGGAGCGGCTTTGGGTGGGAGCTGGTTTGGGGCGAGTGATCATGGCCCCGTAAGTTGATGGCGCGTCGGGCGGTCTGTGGACCTGCTCGGTGAAGCACGACGTTGAGGCCATGATCTTGGAGGCTCGCGCCAAAGTGGCTGCCTAAAGCCGTGGAGTCGACCGCCCCAGCCAACGACGTGCCCTTTCTGTGAGATCAGGCGGCTGGTCGCTGTGTGCGCGGGCGGGCACCGGCCGGGCTGCAGCGGGGCGGAGACACGAGCGCGGGCCCGGCCGGGTGCCGGGCCGCGCGCGGGGAGCGGAGCGAGCCGCCTTGAGGAAGTAAAGATAGTTTTCGACGCGTTGTGCTGCTGGGTCATTCCGGGACGGAGCGCAGGTCGCGGGGGCTGTCGGCGGTGATGCGGAAGGCGAACTGGGCCTGGCGGCCGTTGGTGCGGAGTCCTGCGAGAAGCAGGGGCTTCAGGTCGGTGCCGTGGGTGACGGCCAGGAGGTGCGCTACCGGGGTGGCGTCGGGGAGTTCGAGGGCTGAGCGTTCGTCAGCCAGAGGTATGCGGGCTCGTACGGTCTTGGTCCATGTGAGTTTGTGTCCGGCGGTGGTGAGGGCTGTTCGGGACGTCAGGGGAGCGGGGATGGTTCTTCGAGTCGCCTCGGCTGAACGATCGCCATCCCTCGTACGACTGGTTCCTCGACCAGTTCAAGGCGGCGGCCAGGGCTGCGGGGACTCCCCGGTACACGCCCAAGAGCTTTCGGCACTTCTTCGTCTCGGAGGCTATCCACGCGGACATCCCGCTCTTCGAGGTCGCGGCCTGGGTGGGGCACCGAACCACGCGGACGACGGAGCTGGTCTACGGGCACCTCGTCCGCAGGGCGATGGAACGAGGTGCCCGGACCATGCACAACCGCTTGGGGCTGAACCTGGCCCCCTTCAAGGGGCTCATCGCGCCGCCCCGGCTGGCACCGGAGGAGGGCGACATGGGCGACGACTGGGACGACGTCGCGTAGGCGGTCGCAGGCGGTTTCCCGAAGGCGGTTTCCCGTGGAGCCGTGTCGACCTGGTGCTGGTTTCGGCTTTCCCAAGCGATCTTGCTACGGCCGCCCGGACTCGCTGGAGGTGTTCAAGATGTTCACACTCCGGAACAGGGCCGTCGGGCACCCGTGCGACACAGCAGCGATCTGCCCCGGCTGCGCTTTCCCGCAGTTGAAGGCCCCTCCGAGGACGTACGTCTCCGGTCCTCCGACGGCCTCCATCGACCCCCAGAACTCCGTGGTGCTTCCCTGATAGGCAACGTCCCGGAGCTGTCCGCAAAGGCGGCCGTCCCGGATGAGATATGCCCTCTGCTGTGTGAACTGAAAGTTGTACCGCTGCATATCAATGGACCAAGACCGATCCCCCACCACATAAACCCCCCTCTCCACCCCGGAAATCAGCTCCTCCGTACTCGGCCCCTGCGGCGCGGGCTGCAGCGACACATTCGCCATCCGCTGGACCGGCACGTGCGCGGGTGAGTCGGCGAACGCGCAGCCGTTGGAGCGGGGGGAGCCGGTGAGTTTGGCCATGCGGCGGTCGAGTTGGTAGCCGACCAGGGTGCCGTTCTGGATGAGGTTCCAGGATTGGGCTGCTACGCCCTCGTCGTCCCAGCCGATGGTCGCCAGGCCGTGTTCGGCGGTGCGGTCGCCGGTGACGTTCATGATTTCGGAGCCGTAGGCGAGTTTGCCGAGTTGGTCGTAGGTGGCGAAGGAGGTGCCGGCGTAGGCGGCTTCGTAGCCCAGGGCGCGGTCCAGTTCGGTGGCGTGGCCGATCGATTCGTGGATGGTCAGCCAGAGGTTGGAAGGGTCCACGACCAGGTCGTAGCGGCCGGGGGTGACGCTGGGGGCGCGGAGTTTCTCGGCGAGGTGGGCCGGGATCTCCGCCAGTTCCGTGTCCCAGTCCCAGTGGTCGCCGGTGAGGTATTCCCAGCCTCGGCCCACCGGCGGGGCGAGGGTGCGCATGGAGTCGAACTCGCCGCTCGTCGGGTCCACGGCGACCGCGGTCAGCTGGGGGTGGAGGCGTATGCGTTGCTGGGTGGTGCTGGTGCCCGCCGTGTCGGCGTAGAACTTGTTCTCCTGGACGGTCATCAGTGAGGCGTCCGCGTGCGCCACGCCCGGTGCGGCCAGCAGCCGCGCGCTCCACTCGGCCAGCAGGCTGGTCTTGTCGGCGTCCGGTACGTCGAACGGGTTGATCTCGTAGGAGGAGATCCAGGTGCGGTCGGGGTAGGCCGGTTCGTCCGCCAGTTCCACGCGTTCCGTGGAGCCGGCCGCCTCGGTCACCTTGGCGGAGAGCTTCGCCATGGCCACCGCCTGGCCGGCGACACGCGCCGCGGCGTCCATCGTGAGGTCCACGCCGGAGGCGAATCCCCAGGTGCCGTTGTGCACCACGCGCACCGCGTAGCCCAGGTCCGTGGTGTCGGAAGCCTCCGAAGGGCGGGCGTCCCGCAGCCGCCAGGACGCGCTGCGCAGCCGCTCCAGGCGGAAGTCCGCGTGCTCGGCGCCCAGCGCGCGGGCCCGTGCCAGCGCGGCGTCGGCCAGCGCGCGCAGGGGCAGCGCGAGGAACGTCTCGTCGATCGAACGAGGTGTGGCAGGCAAGGTGTCCTCCCGTGGTCGGCGCCATGAATCATGCCCTGCCCGGGGCGTGCGGCCCACCCCGTGGGGGACCCGGACGGCGGCGTCTTCTGTAGGGACCCGACAGTGACCGGCGTGCGCGCCTGTCCGGGCTCGATTCTCCGTACGAGGCCGGTGACCGATAGTTTCGTAGCGAACGCAGGTCGGACAGGACACGGAAAGGGTGATCTCTTGAGCCGCTCGGTTCTGGTCACCGGAGGCAACCGCGGCATTGGCCTCGCCATCGCCCGGGCCTTCGCCGAGGCAGGCGACAAGGTCGCCATCACCTACCGCTCGGGGGAGCCGCCCGAGGGATTTTTGGCCGTGAAGTGCGACATCACGGACGCCGAGCAGGTCGAGCGGGCGTACAAGGAGATCGAGGAGAAGCAGGGCGCGGTCGAGGTGCTGGTGGCCAACGCCGGCGTCACCCGCGACCAGCTGCTGATGCGGATGTCCGAGGAGGACTTCGCCTCGGTGCTCGACACCAACCTCACCGGTACGTTCCGGGTGGTCAAGCGCGCCAACCGCGGGATGCTGCGGGCGCGCAAGGGCCGCGTCGTGCTGATCTCGTCCGTCGTGGGCCTGCTGGGCTCCGCGGGCCAGGCGAACTACGCCGCCTCCAAGGCGGGCCTGGTGGGCTTCGCCCGCTCCCTCGCCCGCGAGCTGGGCAGCCGTAACATCACCGTCAACGTCGTCGCGCCCGGTTTCGTCGACACCGACATGACCCGTGCGCTCACCGACGAGCAGCGGGAGGGCATCGTGAAGCAGGTGCCGCTCGCGCGCTACGCGCAGCCCGAGGAGATCGCCGCCTCGGTCCGCTTCCTGGCCTCCGACGAGGCCGCGTACATCACCGGAGCCGTCATTCCCGTCGACGGCGGATTGGGCATGGGTCACTGATCAGCATGAGTGGAATCCTCGCAGGCAAGCGCATCCTCGTCACGGGCGTCATCACCGACGGCTCGATCGCCTTCCATGCGGCCAAGGTCGCGCAGAACGAGGGCGCCGAGGTCATCCTCACCGGCTTCGGCCGGCTCTCGCTCGTGCAGCGGATCGCCAAGCGGCTGCCCAAGGAAGCCCCGGTCATCGAGCTGGACGTCACCAACCAGGAGCACCTGGACGGCCTCGCCGACAAGATCCGCGAGTACACCGGTGACGACGGCCGGCTCGACGGCGTGGTGCACTCCATCGCCTTCGGCCCGCAGGGCGCCTTCGACTTCCTGGAGGCGAGCTGGGAGGACGTGTCCACCGCGCTGCACGTCTCCGCGTACTCGCTGAAGTCGCTGACCATGGCCTGCCTGCCGCTGATGACGCAGGGCGGTTCGGTCGTGGGCATCACCTTCGACGGGTCCATCGCCTGGCCGAAGTACGACTGGATGGGTGTGGCCAAGGCCGCCCTGGAGTCCACCAGCCGGTACCTCGCCCGTGACCTGGGCGAGAAGAACATCCGCTGCAACATGGTCTCGGCCGGCCCCATCAAGTCGATGGCCGCGAAGTCCATCCCGGGCTTCGAGGAGCTGGCGGACGTGTGGAACCACCGCGCCCCCATCGGCTGGGACCTCACCGACCCCGAGCCGGCCGGCCGCGGTGTCGTCGGTCTGCTCTCGGACTTCTTCCCGAAGACCACCGGCGAGGTCGTCCACGTCGACGGCGGCGTGCACATGATGGGCGCCTGACGCCCCCGTAAGCGCCCGCACCACTGCCCGTCCCGGTCCGCCGGGGCGGGCAGCGCGCGTTGTACGGGCTTCGCGCGCCGTGCGGCTCAGCCGGCGCTCTGCGCGTCGAGCCGGCACCCGAACGGATGCGTGCTCGCCTCCGCCGCGGCACGCTCGTCGTCGCCCGCGCGGATCGCCTCCACCAGCCGCGCGTGGTCCACGTGCGCCTCGGGCCGCAGCACGTCGCCCACGTCGGCGCGCAGGAACTCCCGCAGCACGCCACCGAGATCGGCGTACAGCTCGGCCAGTACCTCGTTGTGGGAGGCGGCGACGACCGCCATGTGCAGGGTCGCGTCGGCCTCCACGAACGCGGTCGCCGCGCCGGACTCCCAGGCCCGTTCGCGCCGCTCCAGTGCGGTGTCGAGCTGCCGCAGATCGTGGTCGGTACGGCGGCGCGCGGCCAGCCGGGCCGCTGCCGCCTCCAGCGCGCTGCGCAGTTCGGCCACATGCTCCGGGTCGGCGTCCGCGAAGCGGCGGTTCATCACCCCGGCCAGCTCGCTGGTCGCCGCCACGTACGTGCCCGAGCCCTGGCGGATGTCCAGCAGGCCGTTGTGCGCCAGCGCCCGTACGGCCTCGCGGACGGTGTTGCGGGCCACCCCGAGCTGTTCGACCAGTTCCGGCTCGGTCGGGATGCGGGAGCCCACCGGCCATTCGCCGGAGGTGATCTGCGCCCGCAGCTGTGTGATCACCTGGTCCGCCAGCGCGGAGCGCCGGGGCGAGGTCAGTGGCATGTCAGCGCTCCAGTGGGACGGGGGCCGGGGGCCCGGCGGTCGGCACCGCGAGAGGATAGCGAGCCGGTTGCCCGCGGGGTCCGGCCGTACGCCTGCGGGGTGCGCCCGGACGCACGACGGGTGCTCCCGGAAATCCCTGGACACCTATTCATCCCATGATTCTATGATGAGCCCCATGGCAGACGACTCCCTCGCGACGCTCGGCCCCGGCGCCGGGTCCTCCGGCCCGTCGCCGGAACAGCCCACGGGCGCACCGGCCCGGCCGGAAGCCGCACCGGGACCGCACCACCACCCCCCGGTCCCCGGCCGCGCGGTGCCGATCGTCATGATCCTCGGCCTGTTCCTGGCCGCCCTCAACCTCCGCCCGGCCATCACCAGCCTCGGCCCGCTCATGGAAGAGGTACGGTCCGGCCTTGGCATGAGCGCGACCGTCGCCGGCCTGCTCACCTCCGTACCGGCCGCGTGCTTCGCGGTCTTCGGCATCGCGGCGCCGCGGCTGGCCCGGCGCTTCGGCCCGGGCGCGGTCGTCTGCGCGGGCATGGCCGCGATCGCCGCGGGCATCGTCGTACGGCCCTACACGGGCAGCACCGCCGGCTTCCTCGCCGCCACCGCACTGGCCCTCGCGGGCATCGCGGTCAGCAACGTGCTGCTGCCGGTCGTCATCAAGACCTGGTACCCGGACCGCGTCGGCCCGCTGACCGGCCTGTACTCCATGGCGCTGGCGCTCGGCAGCGCCATCGCCGCGGCGCTGACCGTCCCCGTCACGGCCGTGCTCAGCGGCAGCTGGCAGGCCGGTCTCGCGGTGTGGGCGCTGATCGCCGCGCTCGCCGTCCTGCCCTGGCTGACCGTCGTACGCGGCCGGAAGGCCGAGCGCGGGGCCGCCGCCGCGGAGCCCGCGGTGCCGCCCGCCCTGCGGGTCGCCACCTCGCCGACCGCCTGGGCGCTGGCCGTCTACTTCGGCCTCCAGGCCACCGCCGCCTACGTCACCATGGGCTGGATGGCGCAGATCTTCCGCGACGCCGGGGTCCCGGCCGGTACCGCGGGCGTGCTGCTCGCCTTCACCATGGCGATCGGCGTACCGCTGTCCTTCGTGCTGCCCCGGGTGGCCGCCCGGATGCGCAACCAGGGCCTGCTCGCCGCCGGCCTCGGCCTGTGCGGGCTGGCCGCCTACGCCGGCCTGTGGCTGGCCCCGGCCGGCGGGGCCTGGGCCTGGACGCTGCTGATGGGCATCTCGAACTGCGCCTTCCCGCTGGCCCTGACCATGATCGGAATGCGGGCGCGGTCCGCCGACGGCGTCGTCCGGCTGTCCGCCTTCGCCCAGAGCGTCGGCTATCTGATCTCCCTGCCGGGCCCCTTCCTGGTGGCCACGCTCTACCAGCACAGCGGCGGCTGGGGGCTGCCGCTCGCGCTGATGGCCGGGCTGATGGTGCCCCAGATGGCGGTCGGGATGCTGGCGGGCCGGGACCGCCGGATGGAGGACGAGGCCCGGGTGCGACACTGAAGCCATGCCAGTGCTCGAACCGAATCCGCAGGGCGGACAGAAGAAGCTGCTCATCGTGCTGGGGGCGATGCTGGCGGTGACCGTCGTCATCGGCGTCATCGCGAGCATCGCCTCACCCTGACGCGCCGGGCGGCCCGGCCGGGAGGTGGTGGGGGTAACCCCACCGTCCCCTAGGGGGCCAGGGTCAGGGGTAAGTGGGTGGCGTACCGGATGGGAACGGCCGTCGCCGGACCGTAGGTTCGTTGCACACCGTGCCGCTGCGGTGGGCGCGGCCGCACCACGCGGCCGCGTCGTCCCCGCCAACGTCCCCGGAGGCCACCGATGTCCGCCGTGTCCAGCCGGCCGTCCGACCCCCGCAGCCCGGGTGCCCGCACCGGCCTGCCGTGGTGGGCCGTGGCGCTGGCCGTCGTCTCCTTCGTCACGCTGCTCATCGTCATGACCGCGCCGTCCCCGGCCCACGCGGTGAGCGCGTCCCAGGGCCTGGCGCCGCTGCTGGAGTTCCTCGCCCGGGTCGTCGGCATCGGCGCCTGAGGGCCGGTGGCCGGTGCCCGTCCACGGCGCGTTCACCCTGCGGGGGGAGCGCTCCAACACCTCGCGCCCCGCGCCGGGTTTCATGCGAAGCTGGGACACATGAGCGCCGAAACACCTCGCCGGATTGTCCTTCTTCGCCATGCCAAGGCCGACTGGTCGCAGGAGAGCGACCATGAGCGCCCCCTCGCGGAGCGCGGCCGCAAGGACGCCCCGGCCGCCGGCCACTGGCTGGCCGGAGCCGGGATCACCCCCGACCTGACCCTGTGCTCGACCGCCGCGCGCACCCGCGAGACCTGGAAGCTCGTCGTGGGCGAGCTGCCGCAGCGGCCCCGGACCGTCTACGAGGAGCGGCTGTACGAAGCCTCCCTCGGCGAACTGATCGCGCTGCTGAACGAGACCTCCGACGATGTGGACGACCTGATGCTGGTCGGCCACAACCCGGGCATGCACGCGCTCGCCGACGCGCTGGCGGGCGAGGCGGAGGGCGACCTGCTGCCCCGGATGAACCGCAGCGGCTTCCCCACCTCCTCGATCGCCGTGCTGACCTTCACCGGCTCCTGGAAGACGGTCGAGCACGGCGTCGGCCGCCTGGCCGCGTTCTGGGCGCCGCACGCCTGACCGGCACCGCAGGACGGACGAGGGCTCCGACGCCGCGCGCGTCGGAGCCCTTCACTGTGCCGTACGGTCTCGGCTGTTCCGTACGCCTCAGTCGTCGTGCGTGTCCGCCGCCTCGACCTCTTCGCGGGTGATGCCGAGCAGGTACAGCACGGTGTCCAGGAACGGTACGTTCACCGCCGTGTGCGCGGCCTGCCGGACCAGCGGCTTGGCGTTGAACGCCACGCCCAGGCCCGCGGCGTTGAGCATGTCCAGGTCGTTCGCGCCGTCGCCGATGGCCACGGTCTGCGCGAGCGGCACGCCCGCCTCCTGAGCGAAGCGGCGCAGCAGCCGCGCCTTGCCCGCGCGGTCGACGATCTCGCCGGTGACCTTGCCGGTGAGCTTGCCGTCGACGATCTCCAGCGTGTTGGCGGACGCGAAGTCCAGGCCCAGCTCCTCCTGGAGCGCGTCGGTGACCTGGGTGAATCCGCCCGAGACGACGCCGACTTGGTAGCCGAGGTGCTTGAGGGTGCGGACCAGCGTCCGGGCGCCGGGCGTCAGCCGTACCTCCTTGCGCACCAGGTCCACCACGGAAGCGTCGAGCCCCTTCAGAAGCGCGACGCGGGCGTGCAGCGACTCCTCGAAGTCCAGCTCGCCGCGCATCGCCGCCGTGGTGACCGCGGCGACCTCCTCCTCGCAGCCCGCGTGGGCCGCGAACAGTTCGATGACCTCGTCCTGGATGAGGGTGGAGTCGACGTCCATGACGACCAGCCGCTGGGCGCGGCGCTGGAGGCCGGAGGAGACCACCGCGATGTCCACTTCGAGGGCGGCGGCCTCTATGGCCAAGGTGGTGCGCAGGGTGTCCGTCGCGGTGCCGGAGACCGCGAACTCCACGGCGGTGACGGGGTACTTGGCGAGCCGGAAGATGCGGTCGATGTTGGCGCCGGTGCCGGTGATCGCGGCGGCGATGGCGGCGGTGGACTCGGCGGTGAGCGGGTGGCCGAGCACGGTGACGTGCGAGCGGCCGGTGCCGCGCGGCCGGTTGTCGCCGGTGCCGGAGATGATCTCGGCCTGGAGGTTCAGCGACTCGGCCCAGCTGTGCACGGTGGCGCGCAGGTCGCCCTCGGTGACGCCGGACGAGCCGCCGGCCGGGACGGGCGAGGTGACCAGGACGCACAGCACGATGCGGCCCCGGGTCACCACCTGTTCGATGTCGACGACGTCGACGGAGTAGGCGGCGAGGGTGTCGAAGAGTCCGGCGGTGATGCCCGGCCGGTCCTTCCCGAAGATCTTGACGAGGAGGGTTGGTACGTCGTCGCCCGGTACGGCGGTGGCAGGCGGGATCTGCGATGCGCTCATGGTGCTCTTACGGTAACCGGACACCGCCGGCTCCCGTACAGGTGTCCGTGGTCCGGACGCCCCGCTGTTCAGTGGCGTTCTCCCGGAGTTCGGGCGCGGGCCGTCAGCGGCCTCGTCCGGGCCGTCCGGGCGGCGGCGGACCGTCGGGCGGGTCCTCGCGGCGTTTCCGGGGCGCGCCGTGCGGCTTGGGCGGCACCGGGGGACGCGGGGGAGGGGGCGGCTGGTAGCCGCCGCCCACGGTGGGGTGGGACTCCGGCGGCGGGGGAGCCTCGGGCGGCCTGCTCCCTGGGCGGCGCGCCGTGGGTGCCGCGTGCCCGGCGGGCGGCGGGCCCCAGTCGCGTGTGTGCGGGGGCTGCTCCGGGGGCGGCGGCCAGGTCTGGGTCTCCGGCGGCGGTCCCGCCGGTGGCGACGGCCAACTCTGCCGGCGCGGCGGCTGCCCGGGTGGGGGCGGTGGGGGAGTCCGGCCGCCTTCCGGCCGGCGCGGGTACGGCTCCCGGCTTTCCGGCGGGCGCATGTACGGGTTCGTGTCGGCGTTCGGGGGCCGGTACACGGGGGAGGGCGTGTACGGGCCGGGCTCGTAGGCGGTGTCGGGGTAGCCCGCGGCGCCGTACCCCTGCGTGGGGGCCGCGTGCCGGTGGCCTTGCCTCTGAGTACGGGCGTCGGCGTCCTGCCCATACCCCCGTACGTCCTCCGGCTCCGGCCCCGCGCGCTCCGGCAGCCGTACGGCACGCCGCCCGGCCGCCCCGGTGGCGCACGCCAGCAGGCCGCCCACCAGCCCCGCCACCACACCCCACACCGCCCCCAGCGCGAACGCCGCGGGTACGCTCCCGCGCAGCTCCAGGCCCGCGCCGAAGGCGTCGAACCCGAAGACGGACAGGCTCGCGTTCGCCGAGACGCCGGTCAGGTGCACCATCAGCGGCAGCGCGAGCGCCGTCAGCGCGCCCAGCCCGGCCGCGCAGCGCAGCACGAACGGCAGCGTACGGGCGCCCTCCCGCGGCGTACGGACGGCCGTGAGCACGCCCGCGAGCAGCATCATCAGCACGGCGGCCACCGGCAGCAGCCACACCCGCCCGTCCAGCTCGGCGAGCCGCCCGATGGTCAGCCGCGCCCCGTTCCCGCCGTCGAGCAGCCGGTCCACGGGGTCGGGCAGGAAGCGGGTGAGCACACCGGAGGCGCTGCCGTGCCAGGGGACGAAGAGGCCGAGCGGGATGCCGAGCCACACGCCGTTCGGGGCGGCGAGCAGCGCCGCGCCCAGCACCCGCCGCGGATGATCGTCGCCGATCGCCGCGTACCCGGCCGCCGCCAGCCCCGCCGCCACCGCCACCAGCGCCACCGTGACCAGCGCCGACGCCGCGGGCCGCACGAAGCGGTGGGCCGCGGTGAGCGCGCGGGGCAGCGGGGCCCACCGGGCCGCCAGCACCGTGATCACCAGCACCCCGAGCACCCACACCAGGCCGCCCGCCAGGGAGGCACCCGTATCCACCGCGAATCCGACCGACGCCTTGGCGCCGATCAGGTCGGCGATCCGCTCCGGCAGCCCGCCGTCGTCGCCGTCCCCGATCCCGAGGCCGCCCAGGCCGTCCCGCAGCCGGTCCAGCAGTCCGCCGTCACCGCCCCCGCCCCCGCCTCCGGAGCCCCCGCCGCCGACGAGCCCGCCCAGCCCGGCCAGCGTCTTGCCGTCGATCGTTACGGAGTCGTGTCCGGCCCAGGCCAGGAAGGCCAGCAGCGCGACGAACAGACCCGCCAACACCCCGGCGCGGACGGCCAGTTCGCCCCAGCCGACGGTCGCGCCGACCCGGCGCAGCGACCGGGCGAACACCCACCCCAGCACCAGGGCACCCACCAGGCCCACACCCAACGGCGCGATGTCAACGGCGGATTCGGCCGCCTGCCCCTCCAGCCCGAAGGCGCTCACATCGCCCGACGGCGTCACCGAGCCGCCCACGGCCAGCACCACCGCCGCGGCGGTCAGCGGCCCCAGCGACGCCGCGGAGTCGGCGCCCAGCAGATGCAGCCCCAGCGCCGCCACCCCGGCCATCGCCAGGAACGCCCAGCTGACGGCGGCGACGGCGGACAGCAGAACGTCGCCCCAGCGGATCCGTGCGGTGGTGCCGGCGGTCATCGAAGCCCCCGATCCGGGTCGAGTCGCCCCGAACGCGCACGATGCCATGATCCGTACGCTTCCGTGGTCGCTTACCACTGTCCGTGGGCGTTTCGCCGTCGTCAACGCACCCGGCCGATGACCTTGCCGGACCCGTTTTTTGGCTCCGGGCACCGTGCCTGAAATAGTTCCTCACGATGTTCGCCATCCCTAGACTTCCCATACAGGGCGTCACTCGGGGGACTATGTAATGGGGCATGGAGTGCCTGAACTCGTACTCGAATTGAACGGACGGACCTGGACGCTCGACCCGTCCCGGTCCTACAGCCTGGGGCGTGATCCCCAGGGCGACATGGTGCTGGACGACGCCAGGGTCTCCTGGCGGCACGCCATCGTGCGCTGGGGCGGGCACAGTTGGGTCATCGAAGATCAGGGCAGCACCAACGGCACGTACGTGCAGGGGCAGCGCATCCACCAGCTGGAGATCGGCCCCGGCTCCGCGGTGCACCTCGGCAACGCCACGGACGGCCCGCGGCTGACCCTGTCGGGCCGCGCCGCCCCGGCCGCCGGTGTGCACAGCGCGCAGACCGCGAT
The DNA here is from genome assembly GCF_001279365.1 of Streptomyces sp. NRRL F-5755. Lineage (NCBI taxonomy): Bacteria > Bacillati > Actinomycetota > Actinomycetes > Kitasatosporales > Streptomycetaceae > Streptomyces > Streptomyces sp. NRRL F-5755. The sequence goes on from NZ_LGCW01000309.1 coordinate 64,535, forward strand.
GGCCCAGCCGCAGGTCCAGGCCGGGCCTGGATGGGCCGCGCCGCCGCAGGCCCAGCAGCCGCCGGTCCACCAGGCGCCCGCCCACCACCAGGCCCCGGCCCACCAGGTCCCGCAGCAGCAGGGCTGGAACCAGCAGCCGCAGGCCCCGTACACCCCGCAGCAGCCGCCCCAGGGCCGGCCCCCTGTGGCGCAGCAGCCCCCCGTGGCCCAGCAGCCTCCGGCCGACCGGTCCGCCGCCGCCCCGCCGGTCTACGGCGACCGCAGCCCGACCACGTTCCACCGCCTCGACCTCGGCCGCGTCATGCGCATCGGCCGCGCGCTGGAGAACGAGCTGGTCGTCTCCGACCTCCAGGTCTCCCGGCACCACGCCGAGTTCCGGGCCACGCCCGACGGCCGCTTCGAGATCCACGACCTCGGCAGCCACAACGGCACGTACATCAACGGCCAGCCGGTACCGAAGTCGGGCAAGGCGCCGGTCGGCCCGAACGACATCATCGGCGTCGGCCACTCCACCTTCCGGCTGGTCGGCGACCGGCTGGAGGAGTTCGTCGACACCGGCGAGGTCTCCTTCTCGGCCCGCCACCTGACCGTCACGGTCGACGGCGGCAAGCAGATCCTCAAGGACGTCTCCTTCGGCGTCCCGGAGAAGTCCCTGGTGGCGGTCATCGGCCCGTCCGGGTCCGGCAAGTCCACCCTGCTCAAGGCGCTGACCGGCTACCGGCCCGCCGACCAGGGCGACGTCCTCTACGACAACCGCAACCTCTACAAGCAGTTCGCCGAGCTGCGCCAGCGCATCGGCCTGGTCCCGCAGGACGACATCCTCCACAAGGAGCTGACCGTCCAGAAGGCCCTGAAGTACGCGGCCAAGCTGCGCTTCCCCGGTGACACCGCCGAGGCCGAGCGCACCGCGCGGATCGACGAGGTGCTGCGTGAGCTCAAGCTCGACGTCCACAAGGACAAGAAGGTCACCTCGCTGTCCGGCGGCCAGCGCAAGCGCGTCTCGGTCGCCCTGGAGCTGCTGACCAAGCCGTCCCTGATATTCCTGGACGAGCCGACCTCCGGCCTGGACCCGGGCATGGACCGCGACGTCATGCAGCTGCTGCGCGGCCTGGCCGACGACGGCCGTACGGTCCTGGTGGTCACCCACTCCGTCGCCGAGCTGGCCCTGTGCGACAAGCTGCTGGTGATGGCGCCGGGCGGCGGTGTGGCCTACTTCGGGCCGCCGGAAGAGGCGCTGAACTTCTTCCAGTACGACTCCTGGGCGGATGTCTTCTCCGCCTTCGAGAACTACCGCGACTACGACTGGATGGGCCGCTGGCGCGGCTCCCCGCACTACCAGATGTACGCCGCGGACATCGACGCCGTCGCCCCGCAGTCGGTGTCGGTCCAGGCGCCCCCGGCCCGGATGCAGAAGTCACAGAGCTGGGGCTCGCAGCTGTGGACCCTGATGCGGCGCTATGTCTCCGTGCTCGCCTCCGACCGCGGCTTCCTCGGTCTGATGCTGATCCTGCCGGCCGTGCTCGGCGTGGTCTCCATCCTCATCCCCAGCCAGCACGGCCTGGGCTACGGCCCCAAGGGCCCCAACCGCGACGCCAGCACCATCATGCTGATCCTCGCGGTCGGCATGTGCTTCTCGGGCGCCGCCAACTCGGTCCGTGAGCTGATCAAGGAGCGGGTGATCTACGAGCGGGAACGGGCCACCGGCCTGTCCCGGTCCGCGTACCTGATGTCCAAGGTGATCGTGCTCGGGGTGGTCACCGCCATCCAGGGCGTGATCATCGCGGCGATCGGCTTCACCCCGCGCAAGATGCCCACCGAGGGTGTGCTGTTCAAGGACCTGCCCGCCGTCGAGATGGCGCTGGCGATCATCGCGCTGGGCTTCACCTCGATGATGTTCGGCCTGATCATCTCGTCGCTGGTCAAGACCGCCGAGAAGACCATGCCGCTGCTGGTCATGTTCGCCATCGTCCAGGTCGTCTTCACCGGCGTGCTCTTCCAGCTCTTCGACACGGTCGGCGTCGCCCAGGTGGCCTGGCTGATGCCGTCGCGCTGGGCGGTGGCCGCGATGGGCGCGACCGCCGACATGAACACGCTGCTGCCGTGGGAGGCGGGCAACCCCGACCCGCTGTGGAAGCACGAGGCGAGCGTCTACGCGATGGACCTGATCATCCTGCTCGCGCTCGGCGTCGCCCTGGCCTTCGCGGTGGCCCGGCTGCTGCGCCGCCACGAGCCGGAGGTCATGCGCAAGTAACGCGTGGCACGACGAACGCCGAGGGGCGGCACCCGGAAGTGGGTGCCGCCCCTCGGCGTCTGCGCGTCCGGCTCAGTACGCGGAGTTCACGTTGTCCATGGAGCCGTAGGTCGCGGCCGCGTAGTTGCAGGCGGCGACGATGTTGGCGACCGGGTCGAAGATGTCCCAGGAGGTGCCCTCGACGTGGTACGCCTGGAAGGTCGGGTCGATCACCTGGAGCAGGCCCTTGGACGGGGTGCCCTGCTGCGCGTTGGAGTCGTAGCCGTTGACGGCCTGCGGGTTGCCGGTCGACTCGCGCATGATGTTGCGGTACAGACCGTCGTAGGAGCCGGGGATGCCGTGCTTCTGCATGATGTCCAGCGACTCGCGGATCCAGCCGTCCAGGTCGTTGCTGTACGACTTGGCCGGCTCCGGGGCCGGGGCGGCGGCGCGGTCGGCGGACCGGCTCGCGGCCTCCTTGTCCTTGCGCTCCTGCTCGGCCTTGGCCTTGGCGTCGGCCTCCTGCTTGGCCTTGGCCTCATCCTCGGCCTTCTTCTTGGCCTCGGCGGCGTCCTTCTCGGCCTGCTGGGCGGAGGCGTCCGCCTGCTTGCCGAGGGTCTCCCGCTGGGTCTTGGCGGCGTTGTCGACCGTGCTGAAGGCGACCGGCTTGACGTTCTGGCCCGCGGCCCGGTCGTTCTGCCCGGCGTCCGCCGAACCCGGGACGAGGGCGAAGACCAGTGCGGCGGCACCGGCCGCGGCGACGCCGGCGGCCGAGAGCTTGTGCGTCCGGTTCAGGCGGGCGTAGCCGGGAATGGCGTGCTTGGGCATGCGGAGTCAGACCTCTTCCAATGGGGTGCGCCGCTGTGGCCGGGAAAGGCGGTGAACGCCGAGTTCTGTCCACGGCGCCGAGCGACGGCAGTCATTGTTAGCGGCCGGAAATTAGCTGAGCAAAGAGCCGAAATACGATCCCGCTTAGTGGAACCCGGGATGCGGATCTCGCGTCAGCGTCGGCTCATCCCAGCCTCCGGGCCGGGTCCACCCCAGGTATGCCCCGCATCGTCCAAAAGTCGTACGTGGCCGGCAAAGCCACTAATGCCATTCGTAAGTGACGTAGGTCCTATGCGCGGCGTCACACCGGGCGAGGGGTTTAGTCGCCCGGTGTGATTGCACTCGCACACTGTGTCAGTGAATTAGATCTCCACCAGCACCTGGTCCAGGGTCTTACGGACCAGATCCGGTACCCGACAGTCCTCGGCCGGATATCCCACCGGAATCACCGCGAACGCCTTCTCGTTCGCGGGCCGCCCCAGCACCTCCTGGAGGAAGCGCATCGGGCTCGGTGTGTGCACCAGGGCGGCCAGGCCCGACAGGTGCAGCGCGGACAGCAGCATGCCGACCGCGATGCCCACCGACTCGTCCACGTAGTAGTGCTTGTGCTTCGTGCCGTCCGCGCCCAGCCAGTACCGCTGCTGGAAGACCACGATCAGGTGGGGCGCCTCGGTCAGGTGCGGCTTGACCTCGTCCGTACCCAGCGGACGCAGCGCCGCCAGCCACTCCTCGCCGAGCCGTCCCGCGTAGGAGAGACGTTCCTCCGCCTCCGCCGCCTCCCGGATGCGCCGCCGCACCTCCGGGTCCTTGACCAGCACGAACGTCCAGGGCTGCTGGTGCGCGCCGGAGGGCGCGGTGGCCGCACAGGCGATGGCGTCCTTCACCGCCTGCTCCGGCACCGGGTCGGGGGAGAACTGCCGTACGGTGCGGCGCCGGTCCATCCGCTCCCGCAGCTCGGCGGCGCGGGCCAGGGATTCGCCGGCCGGCATCCGCTCGGGGTGGTACGGCACCGACCGGTAGGGATCGCCGTGGGTCGGTGCCCAGTTCCTCGTTGGTGTCGACATGCTCCGAGTCTGGGGTTCAGGACGGCAGGATGAGGTGGAGATCCCCGAACTCGTGCCACAGGTAGCGGCGGCGGACGGCCTCCGCGTACGCCCGGCACAGCGCGTCCCCGAAATCCGCGCCCGCCGCCACCTGCCCGACGGCCTCCAGCATGAGCAGGTGCGACGCCTGCGGCTCGTGCAGCCCGGTCAGCAGCCCGTCCACCGCCCGCACCCCGCGCTCCGGGGTGACGACCAGCTCCGTCCACCCGGACGCCGCGCGAATCCGCCCGTTCGCGTCGGCGGCGGTCTCCAGCGCCCGTACGGCCGTCGTCCCCACCGCCACAACACGGCCGCCGCCCGCCCTCGCCGCGTTGATCTGCCAAGCCGTCGACGGCGGCACCGCGAAGCGCTCCGGGTACGGCGGCTCGTACGCCTCCGCCGACGCCACCCCCGTGTGCAGCGTCACCGGCGCGATCTGCACGCCCCTGCTGACCAGCCGCGCCACCAGGGACGCGGTGAACGGCCGCGCCGCACTCGGCATCTCCGCGCTGCCGCCGCCGTCCGGCGAGCCCACCGCGAACACCGTCTGGTAGGCGTCCAGCGGCTGGTCCCGGTCCGTATAGCCGTAGCGGATCGGCCGCCCGTACCGGCGCAGCAGCTCCGCGACCGGCGCCCCGGACACCCGCGCCCACCACAGCCGTACGCCCCCGCGCTCCACCGGCGCGCGCAGCTCCAGCCGCGCCCCGCCCGGCAGCCGCACCACCGTCCCGGCCGGGCCGCCCGCCCGCTGCCGGGTGCTGCCGCAGCCGTCCGGCGTCCGCAGCTCCACCGCCCAGTCCCCGGCCGCCGCCTCCGGCCGCGGATGCTGCCGGTCGGCGCGCGTCGAGAAGTGCACCACCACCGGCTCGCCGCGGCCCCGCCCGTCCCCGAGCCGGCCGTCCAGCGCCGCCGGCAGGGTCCGCGAGGTGTTCACCACCAGGACGTCCCCGGCCGACAGCAGCCGCGGCAGCTCCTTGAACGCGTGGTGCGACGGCTCCGCCGTACCCCGGCTGACCAGCAGGCGCACCGCGTCCCTGCCCCGGCCGGGCGCCCGCTGCTCGGCCGGCTCCCGCGCCGACAGCTCCGGCGGCACCCGCAGCACCTCGGCGGTCACCGGGCACCGTCCAGCAGGCCGGGCGCCGCGTACCGCCCGCTGGCCGCGCCCGCGTCCAGCAGCCGCAGCAGCGCCGGGACGACCGTCCCGGGCAGCGGGCGGCCGGCGCCGTCATCGGTGGGCACGGCCGCCGCGTACAGGTCCGTCCGCATGTCGCCCGGGTCCACCCACCACACCCGCAGACCCGGCTCCTCGACCGCCAGCACCGCCGAGAGCTGGTCGAGCGCCGCCTTCGCCGCCCCGTAACCGCCCCAGGTCTCGTACGCCTCGGCCGCCGCGTCGGAGCTGATGTTCAGCACGGCCCCGCCCGTACTCTTGTGGTCCTCTATCCCTATCTGATAGCCGTTGTCCCCTATATAGGGAGAAGGCGTGGACGTCCCATAGAGCGACGACGCCCGCAGCAGCGGCAGCGCCTCCTGTACGAGCCCCAGCGGCGCCACCGCGTTGACCTCCAGCGCCGCCCGCAGCCCGTCGAGCGCATGCTCCTCCAGCCGCACCAGCGGCTCGGCGCCCAGCACGCTCGCGTTGTTCACCAGCAGGTCCAGCCCGCCCAGCTCCCGCGCCGCCGCCACCAGCGCCGCCCGGTGCGCGGCGTCCGCCACATCCCCGGGCAGCGCCACCACCCGTGTGCCCCCCTTGCGCAGTTCCCGCGCCGCCTCCTCCAGCGGTCCGGCCGACCTGGCGTCCACCACCAGATCCCAGCCACGCGCGGCCAGCGCCGCGCCCAGCGCGCGCCCCAGCCCCTTCGATGCCCCCGTAATGATCGCCACCGGCATGGCCCCGTCCCGCCTCTCCGCCTCGACGTGCGTTCGTACCGTCACGCTAAGAACGGGACGGACCGGGCCGCCTCGGGCAGCGGGCGGGCCGGGCCAGGGCACTTCGGCCTAGTCCCGACGGCCTAAGCGGAGGGCGACGGTGGTCCGATACGGCTGTCAGTGCCCGCCGGTACGGTGATGCCATGACCAACGGACCGCGGGACGCAGACGGGCCGGGCGCCGGAATTCCCGCCGTGAGCAGCGCGATCCTCGCCATGAGCCGGCACCTGGAGGTGCGCGACGTCCTCAAGACGATCGTCGCCTCCGCCCGCGAACTCCTCGACGCCGAATACGCCGCGCTCGGCGTCCCCGACGATCACGGCGGCTTCGCACAGTTCGTCGTCGACGGCGTCAGCGAGGAGCAGTGGAAGGCCATCGGCCCGCTGCCCCGCCAGCACGGCGTCCTCGCGGCCATGCTGCACAACGCCACCCCGGAGCGGCTCGCCGACGTCCGCGCTGACCCGCGCTTCGGCGGCTGGCCCGCGGCCCACCCCGACATGTCCGACTTCATCGGCATGCCGGTCGCCGACGGCGACGAGATCCTCGGCGCGCTCTTCCTCGCCAACAAGCGCTGCCCCAAGCCCGCGGGCGGCTGCGGCTTCACCGCCGAGGACGAGCGGCTGCTCGGCATACTCGCCCAGCACGCCGCCATCGCCCTGACCAACGCCCGGCTGTACGAACGCAGCCGCGAGCTGACCATCGCGGGGGAGCGCGCCCGCCTCGCCCACGAACTGCACGACGCCGTCGCCCAGAAACTCTTCTCGCTGCGGCTGACCGCGCAGGCCGCCACCGCCCTCGTCGACCGCGACCCGGCGCGCGCCAAGGGCGAGTTGCAGCAGGTCGCCGCCCTCGCCGCGGAGGCCGCCGACGAACTGCGCGCCGCCGTCGTCGAGTTGCGGCCCGCCGCCCTGGACGAGGACGGCCTCGTCGCCACCCTGCGCTCCCAGACCCAGGTCCTGGACCGCGCCCACCACGCCCGCGTCACCTTCGAGGCCCGCGGCGTACGGGCCCTGCCGGCCTCCCAGGAAGAGGCGCTGCTGCGCGTCGCCCAGGAAGCCCTGCACAACGCCCTGCGGCACGCCCGCGCCGGCCGGGTCGAGGTGACCCTCGTACGGCGCGGCCAGGGCGCCCTGCTGCGCGTCGCCGACGACGGCCGCGGCTTCGACACCCGCGCGGTGCGCCGCGCCGGACGGCACCTGGGCCTGGTGTCGATGCGCGACCGGGCGAGCGGCGTCGGCGGCCGGCTCACCGTGGAATCGGAGCCCGGCAAGGGCACCGCTGTGGAGATGGAGGTACCCGGTGGGTGACAAGGACAGGGGCGGCGCGATGGCGGACGACGGGCGGACGATCCGGGTGCTGCTGGTCGACGACCACCAGGTCGTACGGCGCGGCCTGCGCACGTTCCTGGAGGTCCAGGACGACATCGAGGTGGTGGGGGAGGCGTCCGACGGCGACGAGGGCATCGCCGCCGCCGAGCAACTGCGCCCGGACGTCGTCCTGATGGACGTCAAGATGCCGGGCACGGACGGCATCGAGGCGCTGCGCAAGCTGCGCGAACTGGACAACCCGGCGCGCGTGCTGGTCGTCACCAGCTTCACCGAGCAGCGCACCGTCGTCCCCGCGCTCCGCGCGGGCGCGGCCGGCTACGTCTACAAGGACGTGGACCCGGAGGCGCTGGCCGGCGCCATCCGCTCCGTACACGCCGGGCACGTCCTGCTCCAGCCCGAGGTGGCCGGCGCGCTGCTCGCCCAGGAGGAGGGCAACAACGGCCAGGGGCGCGGCACTTCGCTGACCGACCGGGAGCGCGAGGTGCTGGCCCTGATCGCGGACGGCCGCTCCAACCGCGAGATCGCCCGGACGCTGGTGCTGTCCGAGAAGACCGTCAAGACCCATGTGTCGAACATCCTGATGAAGCTGGATCTCGCGGACCGGACCCAGGCGGCCCTCTGGGCGGTCCGGCACGGCATCGGCGCCTGACGGGCCGGATTCCGGTCCGACTATCAGGGCGCGGGCCGCTCTGCCCGCATCCCATCCGAGATTCATACCGTCGGGTGGACGTCACCCATGTGGCGCAACCCGATCTGTGCGAGGCCGTTCTCCATGGCGTGCCGCGGGACCCGACCGCGGCCGTCGTCAGGAGAGGTCAGAAGAAGTGAAGAACATCAAGAAGGCCGTGGCCGTCACGATCGCCACGGGTGGGCTCGCCTTCGCCGGTGCCGGCGTCGCCTGCGCGCAAGGCATCGCCCAGGGCCACGCCGTCAACTCCCCCGGTGTCGCCTCCGGCAATCTGCTCCAGGTCCCGGTGCACGTCCCGGTGAACGTCACCGGCAACACCGTCACCGTCATCGGCGCCCTGAACCCGGCGTTCGCGAACCGCAGCCACAACTCCTGACGGCCGCCGGCGCGCCCGGCCGCCCGGCACCCACCGCCCGGCGGCCCGGCCGCAGCGAGCACCCCACCACCATCCCGGCCCCGCACCGACACGTGAGGAACACCTACATGAACACCGCCAAGAAGGCCGCTCTCATCCTCGCCACCGCCGGACTGGCCGCCGGCGCCGCCGCCGGCTCGGCCGCAGCGACCGGTCACGCGCACGCCAACGGCGCGGCCACCAAGTCCCCCGGCGTCCTGTCGGGCAACCTCGTCCAGATCCCCGTGGACGTGCCCGTGAACGTCACCGGCAACAGCATCAACGTCGTGGGCGTGCTGAACCCGACCCACCACAACGCCGCCGCCAACCACTGAGCCACGGCGCTCCGGACCGCGGCCACGCCGCGTCCGCGCGAAGGCCCCGCCCGACCGCCCCCGGTCCGGCGGGGCCTTCCGCGTACGGCGGATGCGGCCGCCCTTCCGTACGCCGGGGCTTTCGCCGTACGGGGAAGCCGGGCCGTCACCCCCGGCGCCGCTCGGCCTCCTCCACGGACGCGTTGTACGCCGCGACCTGCGCGCGCCGGGCCGTGCGCTCCACGGGGCGCAGCGCGGCGGCCCGCGCCGCCATCTCGGAGGCGCTCACCGCGGCGCCGTGCTCCTGTCCGTCACGGCCCGCGCCCTGCGCGATGTCGATGAGCGCGCCGACCCGCTGCGCCAGCTCCAGCACCCGCACCGCCCGCGGCGGATAGCCGGGCGCCAGCACCTGCCGGCCCGCCTCGGCCCGCGCGCGGTACGCCTCCAGGGCCGCCTGGGAGACCGGTCCCGAACCGGCCACGTCCAGCCGGGAGAGCACCTCCGTCGCCTCCCGCAGCGCCTCCGCCAGCTCCCGCTCCGCCTCGCCGAGCGAGGGGACGTCGGCGGGCGGCGCGTCCCGTATGGGGAGGCAGTGCCAGACCACCTCGATGTGCACGTCGGCGCGCGGCACCCCGGCGCCCTCCGGCCCGGACTCGAACACCTCCGGGACGAGGCCCAGCGCGGCCCCGGTCGCCAGCACCGCTTCCTCGGCCTCCATCGCCCGCGCGTTGAACTCCGGCGGGCCGCTCAGCCCCAGCGGGTGCCCCGGCACCGGCAGCGCCACCCGCAGGCCGGTCGCGCCCAGCGCCCGCAGCCGCCCCAGCGCGAGCGTCAGCCCGACCGGGCCCGGCTCCCCGGGCAGGCCGCGCACGCGGTGCACCGCGTCGTCGTCCGCGATGTGCTGCACGGCTTCATCAGGTGAGACAAGACCGGCCAAAAGGGCATTTCCCCACGCGGCCAGGCGTCCCGAACGAGGTTCATCGAGCATGCTCCCCAGCCTAAGGACAGGCACTGACAGCGAGTGGCGTAGGTTTGCAGGGGGGAGGCGCCCACAGGCGCACGAGACGACCGAGATGCAATGGGAGACAACGCGCTCATGAGCGATGTGCTGGAGCTGGTGGACGTATCCGTGGTCCGCGACGGACGGGCTCTGGTGGACCAGGTCTCCTGGTCGGTCAAGGAAGGCGAGCGCTGGGTCATCCTCGGCCCCAACGGCGCCGGCAAGACCACCCTGCTCAACGTCGCCTCCAGCTACCTCTACCCGAGCACCGGGACCACCACGATCCTCGGCGAGACGCTCGGCAAGGTCGACGTCTTCGACCTGCGCCCGCGCATCGGCGTGGCCGGCATCGCGCTCGCCGACAAGCTGCCGCGCAGCCAGACCGTCCTGCAGACCGTGCTCACCGCCGCATACGGCATGACCGCCGGCTGGCGCGAGAAGTACGAGGACATCGACGAGCGGCGCGCCCGCGCCTTCCTCGACCGCCTCGGCATGAACGAGTACCTCGACCGGAAGTTCGGCACGCTCTCCGAGGGCGAGCGCAAGCGCACCCTCATCGCCCGCGCGATGATGACCGACCCCGAGCTGCTCCTGCTGGACGAGCCCGCGGCCGGCCTCGACCTCGGCGGCCGCGAGGACCTCGTACGCCGCCTCGGCCGGCTCGCCCGCGACCCGTACGCCCCCTCCATGATCATGGTCACCCACCACGTCGAGGAGATCCCGCCGGGCTTCACCCACGTCCTGATGATCCGCCAGGGCAAGGTCCTGACCGCCGGGCCGCTCGACCTGGAGCTGACCTCCAGCAACCTCTCGCACTGCTTCGGCCTGCCGCTCGCTGGTCGTCGAGCGCAACGGCGACCGCTGGACCGCCCAGGGCCTGCCGCTTTCCTGACCTTTCGGGTCACTCCTTGACCGGACGGCCCCTGTCCCGGGCCGTCCGGCGGATCTACCATGAAGGCGTGGATCCATGGGTGTGGTGGCTCGTCGCCGCCGTGGGACTGGGCATTCCGCTCGTCGTGACCGCGATGCCCGAATTCGGGATGCTCGCGGTCGGCGCCGTCGCCGGCGCCGTGACCGCGGGGCTCGGCGGCGGCACGGTCATGCAGTTCATCGTCTTCGCCGCCGTCTCGGTCGCGCTCATCGCGGTGGTCCGCCCCATCGCCAACCGGCACCGCAGCCAACGCCCGCAGCTGGCCTCGGGCATCGACGCCCTCAAGGGCCGCTCCGCGACCGTCCTGGAACGGGTCGACGCCGCCGGCGGCCGGGTCAAGCTGGGCGGCGAGGTCTGGTCGGCCCGCGCACTGGACGCCGACCAGGTCTACGAGCCGGGCCAGAAGGTGGACGTGGTGGAGATCGAAGGCGCCACCGCGGTCGTCATGTAAGAGGCCGAGCCAGTCGTCGTACGAGCGCACCGATGAGCCGAACCGCCTGCGTGACGGCCGTTCGCTCTGAAAGACTCGATCAAGCGGAAGGCCGGCCGAGGCCGCCGCAGCCAGTCACCGAGGGGTACCGGGAGCCGCAGTGGAACCGATCATCATCGTCCTGATCATCCTGGTGGTGCTCGTGTTCATCGCACTCATCAAGACGATCCAGGTCATCCCACAGGCCAGCGCCGCCATCGTGGAGCGCTTCGGCCGCTACACCCGCACCCTCAACGCGGGCCTGAACATCGTCGTGCCGTTCATCGACTCCATCCGCAACCGCATCGACCTGCGCGAACAGGTCGTGCCGTTCCCCCCGCAGCCGGTGATCACCCAGGACAACCTGGTCGTGAACATCGACACCGTCATCTACTACCAGGTCACCGATGCGCGCGCCGCGACCTACGAGGTCGCCAGCTACATCCAGGCCATCGAGCAGCTGACCGTCACCACCCTGCGCAACATCATCGGCGGCATGGACCTGGAGCGCACCCTGACCTCCCGCGAGGAGATCAACGCGGCGCTGCGCGGCGTCCTGGACGAGGCCACCGGCAAGTGGGGCATCCGCGTCAACCGCGTCGAGCTGAAGGCGATCGAGCCGCCCACCTCCATCCAGGACTCGATGGAGAAGCAGATGCGCGCCGACCGTGACAAGCGCGCGGCGATCCTCCAGGCCGAAGGTGTCCGGCAGTCCCAGATCCTCACCGCCGAGGGTGAGAAGCAGTCCTCGATCCTGCGCGCCGAGGGTGAGGCCAAGGCCGCCGCGCTGCGCGCCGAGGGCGAGGCCCAGGCGATCCGGGTGGTCTTCGAGTCGATCCACGCCGGCGACCCGGACCAGAAGCTGCTGTCGTACCAGTACCTCCAGATGCTGCCGAAGATCGCCGAGGGCGATGCCAACAAGCTCTGGATCGTGCCCAGCGAGATCGGCGACGCACTCAAGGGCCTCGGCGGCGCCATCAACAGCTTCAACCCCGCGGGCGGCGGCGCCCCGGCCGCCGGCCCCGGCATGACCAAGTCCGCCCCGCACCGCGAGCAGCCGCCCATCGACTGACCCGGCTCCCCTCAGGGCCCGTTCCCGGCGGAACCGCTGTTCCGCGGGCGGGCCCTGATGCATGATCGGACCGTACCGATCATGTACGAGGGAGATCGCATGACCATGTGGGAAGCGCTCGCCGTCTTCGCCGCGGGCGGCGCCGCCGGGGCGATCAACGTCGTGGTCGGCTCCGGAACCCTGATCACCTTCCCGGTCCTGCTGGCCACCGGCCTGCCACCGGTCACCGCCAACGTCTCCAACACCCTCGGCCTGGTGCCCGGTTCGCTCAGCGGCGCCATCGGCTACCGCCGCGAACTGGCCGGACAGGGCCGCCGCATACGCCGCTTCGGCGCCGCGGCCCTGGCCGGCGGACTGATCGGCGCGGCCCTGCTCCTCCTGCTGCCGTCCGACGCCTTCGACGCGATCGTGCCCGTCCTGATCGCCGTCGCCCTCGTCCTCGTCGTCGTACAGCCCCGGCTCGCCGCCGCGCTGCGCGCCCGCCGCGCACGCAACGGCACCACCGCCCGTACGGACGGTGGTGCCCTGCTGCTGACCGGGATCTGCTTCGCGAGCATGTACGGCGGCTACTTCGGCGCCGCCCAGGGAGTCATCTACCTCTCCCTGATGGGCCTGCTGCTCAGCGAGGAACTGCAACGCCTCAACGCCGTCAAGAACGTCCTGTCCCTGCTCGTCAACGGCGTCGCCGCGCTCTTCTTCCTCTTCGCCGCGCCCATCGACTGGCTCGCCGTCGTCCTCATCGCCACCGGCTCGGCCCTCGGCGGCCTGATCGGCGCCAGGATCGGCCGTCGGCTGCGGCCGGCCGTACTGCGCGGGGTGATCGTCGCCGTCGGCATCGCGGCGATCACCCAGCTGCTGCTCGACTGACCCGTACGAGCGTTACGCGGGCAGCCCCAGCCAGTCCGGCAGCTCTTCCCGTACGGTCCCGGCCAGCGCCGCCACCAGCGCGTCCGCCGGCGTCGGCTCGAACGGCCGGGTCAACAGCCGCATCCCCGCCTGCTCCGGCGTCCGGTCCGCCTTGCGGTGATTGTCCTCCGCACAGGACGCGACCGTGTTCAGCCAGCTGTCGCCGCCGCCGCGCGAGCGCGGCACGATGTGGTCCACGGTCGTCGCCCGCCGGCCGCAGTACGCGCACCGGTGCTGGTCCCGTACGAGGACGCCCCGCCGCGACCACGCCGCCTGTCTTCGGAACGGCACCCGTACGTACCTGCTGAGCCGGATCACCCGTGGCACCGGCACCTCCACCGCGGCGGCCCGGATCCGCAGCCCCGGATGCGCCTGCTCGACCACGGCCTTGTCCTGCATCACCAGCACCACCGCACGCCGCAGCGACACCGTTGCCAGCGGCTCGAAGCTGGCATTCAGTACAAGTGTCTCGCGCATCCCGTCCACCTCCCGGTCCCCGTTCGCCGCTCGGCGAAGTGGATCCACTGTGCAGCTCCAGTGATCCCCTGGACAACGCAATTTCCGCACGCCACAAGGGAGATGGGAGGTGACGGGGAGGTGAAGGTACGGGTGCGTACGAGAGGGTGCGAAGAAGCGCTCGACGGCGCGAGGGAGCGCCCGGCGGCACGCCCCGGGGCCCCGCCCCCGTGCGTACACCGGGACCCCGGAGCGTATGGCAGCCGGCGCGGACGTCCGACACGAAACGGACTCCGACAGGCGGCCGGCGACACACCTGCGCCCCGCCGCCCCCGCCACTGCGGTGCCGGCTGCCCGACGGCCGTACCGCGAGCCGTTCGCCGGTCCATGCACCACTGTGCGAGCACGGGCGCCGGGGCGCAACGGAATTAGGCCGGTGCCCGCGCGGCCGCACACGGCCGCCGCACGGACACCGGCCCCTGCTCAGCTTCCGGCCGGCACCTCGTACTCGCCGATCAGCTGCGCCCGCCCGATCGCGTGGAAGCGGAGGTTGAAGCCGACCACGGCCGGCGTCGCGTCCGCGTCCGGACCGAGCTTCTCCTGGTCCACCGCGTACACGGTGAAGACATAGCGGTGCGGGCCGTCACCGGGCGGCGGCGCCGCGCCCGTGAAGTCCCGCGACCCCGCGTCGTTGCGTACGTGGACGGCCCCCTCCGGCAGCCCCTTCATGTCACCCGTACCGGCGCCCGCGGGCAGCTCGGTGACGGAGGCGGGGATGTCGAAGACCGACCAGTGCCAGAAGCCGCTGCCGGTCGGCGCGTCCGGGTCGAAGCAGGTGACGGCGTAACTGCGGGTCCCCTCGGGCGCGCCCTCCCACCGCAGGTGCGGCGAGGTGTTGCCCTCCGCCTGCACCTGCGCCGACGGAAGCGGGCCGCCGTCGGTCAGCTCGTCGCTCACCACGGTGAACCCGGCCACCGGCGGATGGAAATCGTGCGGGAGCGGCCGGCGCTTGAGCTCGGACACCTGGGCACCTCCTGAGTCGCGAATGGACAGCTGTCGGGCCAGGTTAGAGCCTGTGCCGAAGCTCCGGCCGGGCGCCCGGCCGGGGACGGCGCAGCCCTTCAGAACCAGTTCCGCTTGCCGCCGACCTCGGCCAGCCACTGGTTGAGGTACGCCGCCCAGTCGGTGGCCTGATAGCCGTCCAGCGGCACCACGAACGAACGGTAGGTGTCGCTGCCCTCGCTGAAGAGCCCCGGCTTCTTGTCCATCTCCAGCACCACGTCCATCTCGCGGTCGTCCGCGACGAAGGACAGCTCGACCTGGTTCAGGCCCCGGTACTGCTGCGGCGCGTAGAACTCGATCTCCTGGTAGAACGGCAGCCGCTGCCGGGTGTCCCGGATGTGCCCCTGCTCCAGGTCCGCGCTCTTGAACCGGAACCCGAGCCGGCCGAAGGCGTCCAGGATGGCCTGCTGCGCCGGCAGCGGGTGGACATGGACCGGATCGAGGTCACCGGAGTCCACCGCACGCGCGATCGCCAGCTCCGTCGTCACCCCGACGTGCATACCGTGCAGCTGCTGCCCCAGGAACGTCGTCACCGGCGTCTCCCACGGGATCTCCAGCCCGAACGGCACCGTGTGCACCGCACCGGCCTGCACCTCGAAGGCCCCGCCGAGTCGCAGCTTGGTGAACTCCACGTCCCGCTTGTACTCCTGATCGCCGCCCTCCACCTCGACGCGCGCCTGGAGGCCCACCGACAGGCCCTCGATCTGCTGGGCGACCGAACCGCCCTCGATCCGCACCTCGCCCTGCACGACCCCGCCCGGCACGACGTTCTCCTCGAAGAGCACCGTCTCCACCGATGCCCCGCCGGCCCCCAGACTGGCCAGCAGCTTCTTGAACCCCATGCTCATCCCTCCCAGGCAGACGCCTGTAGCTCGTGCCATGGGCCGTGAACCGGCCCGACCGGTCCCACGCCGGTCGGCGCGCTCCGGTTCCGTGTGCCACACCTTGCCGACCGGAACACCCCGGTGGCCAGTCGCGCGCCCGATGGTTCGCGTCGCTCTCCGTTACCCTTGATCCGCATGATCGTCGCACCGGACCGCCGACCGCTCACGCGGGACTTCTTCGACCGTCCCGTCCTGGACGTCGCGCCTGAGCTGCTCGGCCGCACCCTCGTACGCCGTACCCCGCAGGGGCCGATCGAGCTGCGCATCACGGAGGTGGAGGCTTACAACGGGTCGTCCGACCCGGGTTCGCACGCCTACCGGGGCCGCACCGCGCGCAACGCCTCGATGTTCGGCCCGCCCGGTCACGCGTACGTGTACTTCATCTACGGCATGTGGTTCAGCCTCAACCTGGTCTGCAACAAGGAGGACACCGCCAGCGGTGTGCTGCTGCGGGCGGGGGAGGTGCTCACCGGTACGGAGCAGGCCGCCGCGCGCCGCCCCAAGGCGCGCAACACGCGCGAGCTGGCCAAGGGCCCGGCCCGGCTCGCCACCGCCCTCGACATCGACCGCTCCCTGGACGGTACGGACATCTGTTCCACCGACCCGGACCAGCCGCTCACCGTGCTGTACGGGCACCCGGCGGACGCCGGCGAGGTGCTGAACGGGCCGCGTACGGGCATCAGCGGCGAGGGCGCCGTGCACCCGTGGCGCTTCTGGATCGACGGCGATCCCACCGTCAGCCCGTACCGCGCCCACGTGCCGCGCAAGCGCCGGAGCAGGGCTGCTTGACTCCGCCCCGACGACCGCCTAACGTAGCCCGAGCCGCTTGAGACGGGCAGCGCTGTCTGCGCGTGGCCGCCGAGCGACGCGAACCCACTACCTACGAACGATCACCCCGGGGCGGGGTCCTGTTTCGCTTGCCGAAATTCGACGCCAACGGCCCGATTATGAGTCGCCCGGGAATTCGACTAACGTAGTGATCACGCCGAAAGGCGTAAATCCCTCCAACGGGGAGCCGGAAACGGAAAGCGGAAACGCCGAACGGATCTGGTAAGGTTGGAACCGCGCAGGAGCCGAAAGGCCGAAACGCACCGGCGGAAATCAGGACCGCGAGGATCTGATAGAGTCGGAAACGCAAGACCGAAGGGAAGCGCCCGGAGGGCCCGGTGA
>NZ_LGCW01000310.1:0-40568 GCF_001279365.1 Streptomyces sp. NRRL F-5755
CCCAACGGCTTCCGCGCTGTGGCCACGATCCGCAGACCGTACCCAGCCGATACGTCCGGCCCGGCTGCCCCCGGGCGAAGAACCGGCTCCGCCGCCCCCGCGCGCCCCGCCCCCGCCCGCAGCAGCTGCCGCACCAGCCACGCGCACGCGCCCGCCACCGGATCGCAGTCATCGAGCAGTACGGTCAGGCCGAGCCGGGCGCAGTGGGCGGCCAGGGCCTGCGGTGCCGTGTCGTGCGGCAGGCCCGCCGCCCGGCTGAGGGCCGCGGTGACGCCGTCCTCGGCCACATCCTCCCGGCAGCCGACCCGGACGAAGCCGCCGGGGCGGCCGCCGTGCCGCGCGGCCTCCTCCAGAACGGCACGGGCGAGTGTGCTCTTCCCCACGTTCGCGGGGCCGGTCACGGTCACCAGCGGATTCCGGG
Source organism: Streptomyces sp. NRRL F-5755 (assembly GCF_001279365.1). Taxonomy (NCBI): domain Bacteria; kingdom Bacillati; phylum Actinomycetota; class Actinomycetes; order Kitasatosporales; family Streptomycetaceae; genus Streptomyces; species Streptomyces sp. NRRL F-5755. The sequence continues at coordinate 422 of NZ_LGCW01000310.1, forward strand.
CGAGCAGCTCGCGCAGGGCGCCGCGCTCCGCCGCGCGGCCCGTGATTCCGGGCGGCGGCGGGTCCTCGGCCCCTGCGCTCATCGGTCATCCCCGTCCGCGGCACCGCACCGTGCCGCGCTGTCGCCAGTCGGAAAAACACGATGCCCGCCGCCCCGGGCGCGAATCAACTGCATCCCGACATACCGATCGAGGGAACCTGAACCCGCCTGTTCGACATCCATATGCCTGGAAGCGCACAACAGGGTGTGCGGCCGTGCCGCCGTGCCACGTGGCGGGCGGCCGGAAACGGTACTCCCCGGGGGAGCGTCGGCCGGCCGACCGGCGGATCTTATTCTGGTGTCTTTCGCCTGATGGGCGGAGGGCGGCACCCGCCGTCCCCACCCGGACATGAGTTTGCGAGGAGTTCGTCCCGATGAAGCGCCTGCGTACCAGTACCGCGGTCGTCGCCGCGGTGAGCCTGCTGGCGATGGGGCTCGCGGCCGGCTGCGGAACCAAGGACCGGGACGAGGTCGACGCCTCTCATGTGCCGCAGCTGCGCCCGCAGGCGCGCGAGGCGATTAGCGGGAACGCCAAGGTGGTCCAGCCCACCGGGCCGCGGTCGAACTTCGTGACCGCGCGCACCACCGGCGACGACGGCACGAAGATAGTCAAGACCCGCTGGCACGGGAAGAAATCCGGGTTCACCGGCGACATATGGTCCTGGGTGCCGCCGCAGTACAACCAGCCGCAGTACGCGAAAAGCGGTTTTCCGGTCCTCATAGCGCTGCCGGGCTCGTACGGCTACCCGAACAACTACTGGATCGGCGGCGACTTCAAGCTGGAGGAAAAGATCGCCGAATGGTCGCAGTCCGGCAAGACGCTGCCGTTCATCCTGGTGATGCCGGTCCTGAACCCGAAGAAGAAGTACTACGACGGCAGTGACATCCCCGGCCAGCCGAAGATGGGCACCTGGCTGACGGAGGACGTCCCGGATTTCGCCCGCGCCAATTACCGTACGTACGACAACCGTGACGGATGGGCGTTCATGGGCTCGTCCTCGGGCGGTTTCGCGGGCCTGAAGGCCGTGCTGAAGAATCCGAAGAAATTCAAGGCGGTCATCGCGAACGGCCCCGACACCCTGCCGGATTCCCCGATGTGGAACGGCCACCCCAAGGAAAAGCGCGCCAACGACCCGCGCTGGCTGGCCGAGCAGCTGAAGGCCAAGGGCGGTCCCGACGTCTATCTCGCCTTCGAGCTGGGCTCGAAGGAGGTGGCCGTGCCGTACGTGAAGAAGTTCATCAAGGAACACACCGGCGGCCCGATCCACCACACGCTGTTCGAGATCCCCGACGGCCGGCACAGCGGTCACACCTACATCCAGCGCATGCCGGAGTCGCTGCACTGGATCAGCGAGCAGATGCTGGGCCCGGTCCCGGCCCAGGCCCGCACCAAGTCCTGAGAGCCCTCGGGGGGCCTTCCCCGCGGCCCGCCTCAAGCGCCCGGTACCGCGTCGCTTAGCCTGCCACCAGGCGCGACGACCGACCCGGCGACGAGGAGTACGGCCATGGAGCAGCGAGCACTGATTGCGGGCGTGGGCGGCAAGGAGCCGGACGTCGATGCGGAGGCCTTTCTGGCGCCGACTTCTGTGGTGGTCGGCGAGGTCACCCTCGCTCCGGGTGCGAGCGTCTGGTATCACGCGGTGCTGCGGGCCGACTGCGGTCCGATCGTGCTGGGCGCGGACAGCAACATTCAGGACAACTGCACGGTGCACGTCGATCCCGGGTTTCCGGTGACGGTCGGTGAGCGGGTCTCGGTGGGGCACAACGCGGTGCTGCACGGATGCACGGTCGAGGACGACGTACTGGTCGGTATGGGGGCCACGGTCCTCAACGGGGCGCATATCGGTGCCGGGGCGCTCGTCGCGGCGCAGGCACTGGTGCCGCAGGGAATGCGGGTGCCGCCGGGGTCGCTCGTCGCCGGAGTTCCGGCCAAGGTCGTACGGCAGCTGACCGAGGAGGAGCGGGACGGTATCCGCCTGAATGCCACGATGTACGTCGAGCTGGCGAAGAGCCACCGCGCGGCGGTCGGGGAGCCGTAGGGTCGCGAGCGCTGCCCGCTCCGCCTGCGCCCCGTACGCGTCGGCACCACCATCGAAGACATGGCCCCCTCCGGCGCACTGCCCACGCTCAGCCCCATGCTCGCCACCCCCGGCCCGCTGCCCGCGGCGGGGGAGGAGCACCAGTGGGCCTTCGAGGCGAAGTGGGACGGGGCGCGCTGCCTCGGCCAGGCGCCGGGCGACGGGACGCTGCGGCTGGTCACCCGGGCCGGGAACGACGCGACGGCGACGTATCCCGAGCTGGCGCCGCTCGGTGAACGGCTGGAGGGCCGGTCCGCGGTGCTGGACGGCGAAGTGGTGGTCCTGGACACGGACGGCCGCCCGGACTTCGGGCTGCTGCAACGCCGGATGGGCGTCACCAGCAGGCGCCGCGCGACGAGCCTGGCCATGGATCACCCGGTGCACCTCGTCCTGTTCGACGTGCTGTACCTCGACGGGCGTCCGCTGCTGGAACTCCCGTACGTGGAGCGCCGCGCCGCCCTGTCGGAGCTGGGGCTCGACGAGGGGCCGCACTGGTCGGTCCCGGCGTATGTGACCGGCCACGCGCGCGAAACGTGGGAGGCGACCCTGGACGCGGGCTTCGAGGGCGTCGTCGCCAAACGGCTGACGTCGCGCTACGCCCCCGGCGTCCGGTCGGCCGAGTGGCGCAAGACGAAGCACCTGGTGACCCTCGACGTGGTCATCGGCGGCTGGACGGAGGGCCGCGGCGGCCTGTCCGGGCTGCCCGGCGCCGTACTGGCGGGCCTGGACGAGCCGGACGGACTGCGCTACGTCGGCTCCGTCGGGTCGGGGCTTTCCGGCCGCGAACGCCGGGAACTCGCCGGGTACTTGGAGGTCGTACGGCGGGACACCCCGCCCTTCGTCGACCCGGTCGACGTGGCGGGCGCCCACTGGGCCGAGCCGCGGCTCGTCGCCGAGGTCACCTTCACCGGCTGGACCTCCGCCGGACGCCTCCGGCAGCCGACCTGGCACCGGCTGCGGCCGGACCTCACCCGACTGGACTGAGAGGGCCGGACAAGGTTCCGGGACGGCGGCCGGAGACGGACCGCACACGCGCCCCGGTTCCGCAACTCGTGCAGCGGGCTTCGCGGTTGCCACCGTGACCGGCTCGGACGGAGGCGCGCGGCGCCGACCAGGCACTTCTTCGCGCGACGGGCGATGCGACCGGGGCGCGGAGGAATCCCGTCGGGCACGACCGGTGGAGTGGTCGCGCTCACCCGGTGGTTTGCCGTTTCGCCGCAGGGTGACCCGTGAAGCTACGTAAAGCTCCAGCCAGCGTGTACGACCGGCAAGGAAGGGAGCGGCCATGCCCTTGCTCGCCGCCCTCTGGCCTTTGGCGATGCTCGGACTCGTGATTGCCCTGGGCCGGTACGAAGAAGCCCTCCTCCGCCCCCGCCGTCCCCGGCGGCCCCCCTCGGCCGAGCCGCAGGCCGCGGTCGTCCGCGGGCGGCAATACCGCAGGCCGGGCCCGTACGGGCGGGCCGCCTCCATCGACCGCTACCGGCACGCCGCGTCCCCCGCCCGGCTGCCTGCCCACCCGCTGGTCTTCAAGGGCGGCGCGCCGCAGCGGCTTCCCCGGCGCCACGGCCACCAGCCGCCCTCCTGAGCGAAGAAAGGGGAAGAGCGGCGCCGGCGGCTGTGTTCTCAACCGGTCCGGCGCCTGCCTTCCGGCGGCCGCTTGCGGAAGGCTGGGGGACGGGTAACTCGCCACACCAGTTGGTAAACACCTCGTTTGTGTGACGGCACGGCCGCGTTCGGCAGCGGTCACGCGGCGGCGAGGGCGTCCGCCAGCGAGCTGTGCAGCGGGATGGTGCGGTGTACACCGGTGAGGCGGAACGCCTTGCGGACCATGGGCCGGTCAGCGGCCACGCTCAGCGTCACGCCGCGCTCCCGCGCGGTCCGCTGGCAGCGCAGCAGGGTTTGCAGCCCGGCCACGGTGATGATGGGCGCGCGCAGGTCGATGACGACGCCGTCGGCCGGGGGCGCGTGCAGGAGGCCCTGCTGGAGGCCGGCGGCCATCTGGTGGTTGTTGGCGATGTCGATGATCTCGGGGACCTCTATCACGAGGCGGTCGGCGACGCGGTAGGTCGACAGGTTCATGGTGACTCCGGCACGGGGCGCGGACGCCCGGTGTGGCTTGATGATGATGGCGGACGGGCGGGGTCCGGGCCCGGTCGGTGTGGTGCGGGCGGCGTGCGGACAAAGCCCGTACGCCGCGGTCTGGCGTCGCCGTACGGGCGGAGCGGCGTCAGTCGGCCGGTGCCCGGTCGGGCGGCGGGCGGTACGGCAGGCGGGATGCCGTACCGCCGCCGGGTCTGGTGCGGGCCGCGGAGGTGCCGTGGCGGAGCACGGCGCCCGGCCACCAGTCGTGACTGCCGTGCTCCAGATGGCGCAGCAGTACGCCTTCGCGCAGCGCCCACGGGCAGACGGTCACCCGGTCGATGCCCATCGCCTTCATCGCCTGATGGGCGACGATGGCCCCGGCGGGCGCCTGGCGGCAGCGGGCGGCGGAGATGCCGGGCAGCGCGGCCCGCTCCTCCGGGGGCAGCGCCGCCAGCTGCCGGACCGCCCGCTTCAGGTCCTTGCGGGCCAGGTGGCGCGCGACGAACGGGCCGTCGCGGCCGGGCGCGGCCCCGCACAGCCGGGCCAGCTGCTGGAACGTACGGGAGGTGGCCACGACCGTGCGCGGCTCCTCCCAGCGCACCCGTGCCGCCACGTCCTTCAGCGACTCGCACACGTAGTGGCGCAGCTCCCGCAGCGCCTCGCGGTCCGGACGGCCGTCGCCGGGCAGGAACTCCCGTGTCAGGCGGCCCGCGCCCAGGGGGAGGGAGAAGGCGAAATCGGGCCGGGCGCCGCGGCCGAACGCGACCTCCAGCGAGCCCCCGCCGATGTCCAGCAGCGCCATCGGGCCGGCTTGCAAGCCCGTCCAGCGCCGTGCCGCGAGGAACGTCAGCTCCGCCTCCACCTCGCCGGGCAGCACCGCGAGCCGCATTCCGCTCTCCGCGCGGACCGTCGCCAGCACCTCGTCCCGGTTGGCGGCGTCCCGGACCACGGCCGTGGCGTACGCGAACAGCCGGTCGCACCGCCAGCGCGCCGCCTGCTCACGGGCCCGCGCCACCGCGCCGGCCAGCCGCCGCGCGCCCTCCGGGGGCACCGTCCCGTCCCTGGTGACGTGCTCGGCCAGGTGCACCCGGTCCTTCAGGGAGTGGGCCGGCAAGGGCACGCCGCCGGCCACTTCGCTGATCAGCAGGTGTACGGAGTTCGATCCGGCGTCCAGGACGGCTAGGCGCATGTTTGTGCGGGTACCCCTTCTGGCGCGATTCAGTGCTCATGTCCCAGCCAGATCCGGCGGCTGACGGCGGACGCGGGCGTTCCGTGCAGGGGCGCTGAGCGCCATGGTGCGCGGCGCGATACGGCCGGGATGCGCCCCGGTGTGCGCCCGTACCCCTGCCGGGCGCTTGACAGGGCCGTTCCGGGATACCCGGGGCCGGCATACCGGTCCGATACCGGCGGCCGGATACGGGCCGCCGAGGGGGGAGCCCGCCATGTCACCGGCCGACAGGGAAGAACACCTGATCGCCGCCCTGCTCGAACTCGCCGACCCGGCCGGCGGACGGGAGGCGGCCGGCCCGGTGGAACGGCTGGCCGCGTACTGCCGGCGGCTGCCGGGGGTGCAGGCGGGCGGTGTGCTGCTCGCCGACGGGCGAAAGCCGCGGGTGGTGGCGGCGGGCCGGGACGACGCGGCCGAGGGACTGGAGCGGGTCCAGGTCGAACTGGACGAGGGCCCCTGCCGGGACGCCTGCCGTACGGGGGTGGGCCTGACCGATGTCCCGCTGTGCCACCCGGACGCCCGTGCCCGCTGGCCGCACTTCACCGCCCGCGCCCTGGAGAAGGGCTACAGCGCCGCCACGGCCCTGCCCGTGCGCTACCGGGACCGCCGCCTGGGCGCCGTCAACCTCTTCCACCAGCACGGCGCGCTGACCCGCAGGGAGGTCGCGGTCGGGCAGGCGCTGGCCGACGCCGTCGGCATCGGGCTGGCGTACCGGCAGGACCTGCACGGACTCCGGGACCGGACCGGGCAGCTCCAGACCGCCCTGATCAGCCGCGTTCTGATCGAACAGGCCAAGGGCGTGCTCGCCGAGCGGCTGGGCCGCACACCGGACGAGGCGTTCGTGCTGATGCGCCGGTACGCCCGCGCGCACCAGACCAAGCTGACCGAGGTCGCCCGCCGGATCATCACCGGTCCCGCGGAATCCGGCCCGTTCGCACGGGCCGGGCGCGGCTGACCGGCGTACCGGTCGCCCGGCCGGCGGTGCGCGCCGTTCGCTCTCGGCTGCGGACCTGTTTCGCGAAAGGGGCAACGGGCACTCCGTAACGCATGGCACGGGAGGGCTGAAACGTGCGGGGCGGGGACGAGGAAAAGCAGTGAGTCCTGGAGGCAGGAAAACAATGGATCACGGTACGAACAAGACCGGCCCGGCCCGGGACGACATGATGAAGAAGCAGCTTCAGGGTGAATTGAAGGCCGACCGCGCACTGCGCGCGGAAGAGGACCACGAAATGGAGCCCGCGGGCGAGGACCAGCCCGCGGTGGACCGGACCGCCGGCGGCCCGGCGCCCGGCAGCACCCCGGACGGCCTGACGCCCGAGGCCGTCGCGGTCCGTACGGAACTCGCCCAGCACCTGGGCCGCAGTGTGTATCCGGCGGACCGCGACACCATCGTCGGCACGCTCCGGCAGAACCACGCCCCGGACCGGCTGGTCGAACTGGCCGAACGCCTTCCGGGCGACGAGCGGTACGAGAACGCACAGCGCATCGTGGAATCGCTGGGCCTCGGCAGGTAACCACAGTCCGTACCGAGGAAACCCCGACCGACCGTCATCGTGCTGGAAAGAGAGCAGCCATGTCCGATGAATCGATGGGCGACGAGGTCTATCAGCCGACCGCGTCCGACAAGCAGGGAACGTCCGACGAACTCGATATGGAAGACGCTCTCGACGAACCGGACTACGACGAGATGCTGGACCAGGGCTATTCACCGCCCGAAAAGCCGCTGGCCGTGAATCAGCCGGGCACCACCGCGAACGAACAGCGGGCGGGCGAGAGCCTCGACGAGCGGCTCGCCAAGGAGCAACCGGACGTCGAGGCGCCGGACGGCGACGGCATCGGCGACCAGCCGGACGCCGAGGGCGAGCCGGTGGACCGCCAGGTGGGTGACGAGCGCGCCGGGCGGATGACCGGCAGCGACGAGGGCGACGCGCTGCGGCTGCGCGACGACGAGGTGGGCCGCGACGTCGGTATCGACGGCGGCGCCGCGTCGGCGGAGGAGGCCGCCGTGCACATCGTGGACGACCCCGACCTGTCGCGCTGAGCCGGGCGGCGGTCAGGAAGCCTTCGCGTGGCTTCGGCCGCCGCCGCTGCCGGTCAGGGCGTCGAGAAGTGCGTCACGCGTCATCGAGGACCGGCCCGGAATGCCGGCCTCGGTGGCGCGTTCGTACAGTTCGGCCTTGTTCAGCTCCGTGAGGTCCTCGGTACGCGAAGCCTTGCGGCCCGTGCCGCCGGAGCGGCCCTTTCCGGTAATGCTTCCGGTACGGCGCCGCCCACTTGTCCCCGATTCCTTTCCCCGCTTCCCCTTCTTCGTGCCCCGGGCCGAATCGACGCTGGCCTGCAAAGCGCTCATCAGATCCACGACATTGGTCGACTCCGGCGGCTCCTGGCCCTTCTCCACCGTCTCGCCCTTGCGCTTGGCCTCGATGAGCCGGCGCACCTGCTCCTGATATGTGTCGTGGTAATCCTCCGGGTGCCACTCGGTGCTCAGCGCCTCGATGAGCTGTGCCGCCGTCTTCAGCTCCCGGTCCGGAATCCTCGTACGGCCGGGCAGGTCGCCGATTTCGTCGTGCGGATCGCGGATCTCGTCCGCCCAGTGCAGGGTGTGCAGCGCCAGGATGTCGGCCTCCGCCTTCACCGCGACCAGATAGGAGCGGTTGCGCATGACGAAGGTGGCGATACCGGCTTTGTTGGTCTCCTGGAGAGCCCGGTGCAGCAGGGCGTAGACCTTGGCGTAATCCTTGCCGCGCGGGCCGAGGTAGTACGTGGTGGCGAAATAGACCGGCGCGACCTCGTCCAGGTCCACGAAACCGCCGATCTCCAGTGCTCTGGACCGGCCGGGCGCGATGTCGTCCAGTTCCTCCGGCTCGACCAGGACGTAGCTGTCGCCCGCGTCGACGCCTTTGACGATCTCCTCGGCGGGCACCTCTTTCCCGGTGCGCTCGTTCACCCGCTTGTTGCGGATCCGGTCGGACGTCCCGCGCTGGATCTGGTGGAAATGCACGGTGTGGCTCTCCGTCGCCGCGTACATGCGTACCGGCAGATTGACCAGCCCGAAGGACAGGGACCCGCTCCAAATGGCTCGTGCCATCGCCTGCACCACCTCCGGGACCATCGCACGCCGGATAGCGGCCGTCCGCATCCCGGCGGCCGGGCGGAAGCGGCCGCACGCGGTACGGAAAGGGGAAATCGCCACGTGTTCGCCGGGGCAGGACGGGTACCGCGTCAGCGTATCCGTATGTGGAGGTATCGACGATGACCGGAAACGACCAGCGCAATCCCGTGGACGAGCACCCGAAGCCGGAATTCCCCCAGCAGGACCAGCCGCATCCCGGCGCCACGGACGCCATGACGCCCCGGCCCGACCACGGCGAGACGTCGTACGAGGGCACCGGCCGGCTGCGCGACCGCCGGACGCTGATCACCGGCGGGGACTCCGGCATCGGCCGGGCCGTCGCGCTGGCCTTCGCCCGCGAAGGGGCGGACGTGGCCTTCACGTACCTGGAGCAAGAGGAGGAGGACGCGAAGGAAACCGTCCGGCTGGTCGAGGACGCGGGACAGCGGGCCCTCGCGGTGTCGTGCGACATCCGCGAGGAGGAGCAGTGCCGCGCCCTGGTGGACCGGGTGGTGCGGGAATTCGGCCGTATCGACGTCCTGGTCAACAACGCGGCGTATCAGATGGCGCAGCCGGACGGTATCGAGGGCATTTCCACGCAGCAGTTCGACCGGGTGCTGCGGACGAATCTCTACGGCATGTTCTGGCTCTGCAAGATGTCACTGCCGCACATTCCGGCAGGCGGCAGCATCATCAACACGACATCCGTCCAGGCGTACCAGCCGAGTCCGCAGCTGCTCGACTACGCGACCACCAAGGGCGCCATCGTCACCTTCACCCACGCACTGGCCGGCCAGCTCGCCGAGCGCGGCATCCGCGTCAACGGGGTGGCTCCGGGCCCGGTCTGGACGCCGCTGATCCCCTCGACGCTGCCGGACACCACCGGATTCGGCAAGCAGAGCCCGCTCCAGCGGGCCGCCCAGCCCGTCGAGATGGCCCCGGCCTACGTCTTCCTCGCGTCCCAGCAGGCCAGTTACATCACCGCGGAAATCGTCAACGCGACCGGCGGCACGCCGCTGCCGTAGCCGGAGCGCCAGGGCCCGCACGGGCCGCCCGATCCCTTACGGAGGTTCCCATGCTCAGTGCCATCGCCGATGTGCTCCGCGCCATCGGGAACGCGATCGCGACCGTCGTCACCCTCCCCTTCCGCGCCCTCGCCCGCCTCTTCGGCGGCGCTTCGCGCGGTGCCCGGTGAGCCGCCGGGACCGGGCCGGGGCGCCGACCGTCGTCGTCACGGGCGCCAGCGCCGGGATCGGCCGGGCGACGGCCCGGCTCTTCGGGGCCCGCGGCGCCGATGTCGTGCTGCTCGCCCGCGGCCGTACGGGACTCGAAGCGGCCGCCGCCGAGGTCGAGGCGCGGGGCGGCCGGGCCCTGGTGGTGCCCACCGACGTGGCCGACCCGGAACAGGTCGAGGCGGCGGCCCAGGCGGCGGAGGACGCCTTCGGGCCGATCGACGTCTGGGTCAACTGCGCGTTCAGCACGGTGTTCGCGCCGTTCACGGAGGTCACGCCGGAGGAGTACCGGCGCGCAACCGAGGTCACGTACTTCGGATTCGTCAACGGCACCCGGGCCGCGCTGCGGCGCATGCTGCCGCGCGACGCGGGCGCGATCGTGCAGGTCGGCTCAGCCCTCGGCTTCCGCTCCGTACCGCTGCAATCGGTCTACTGCGGCGCCAAGCACGCCATCAACGGCTTCACGTCCAGCGTGCGCACCGAACTGCTGCACCGGAAGAGCCGGGTGGCGGTCACCGTCGTCCAGATGCCCGCCGTCAACACGCCGCAATTCGACTGGGTGCTCTCGCGCCTGCCGAAGCACCCGCGGCCGGTGGCCCCGGTCTACCAGCCGGAAGTGGCCGCGCGGGCCGTGGTGCACGCGGCGGACCACCCGCGGCGCAAGCAGTACTACGTCGGCGCCTCCACCGTGGCGACCATCCTCGGCAACCGGATCGCGCCCGCCCTGCTGGACCGCTATCTCGCCCGTACGGGGTACGACGCGCAGCAGATGGAGGAGAGCCCGGGCACCGGGCGGCCGGTGAACCTGTGGGAGCCGGCGGACGGCCCGGACGGCCGGGACCACGGCGCGCACGGCATCTTCGACGACAGTTCCAGCCCGCACGCGCCCCAGGCGGCCCTGGCACGCCACCCCGTCCTCGTGGCGGCTGCCTCGGCGGTGGCGGGTGCCGCACTCGGCGCCGTGCTGAAGCCTGTACGGAACAGTCGGCGCCGCTGAGCCGCGGGAGGCGGCGGCCGGTCAGGACGACGGCGGGTACCCGTACTGGTGCAGCAGCCGCGCCAGGTGCACCGCGTTGACGGCGACCGTGCGCGTCGAGTCCGCCACCGCCTTCGGGCGCTCGTCCAGGTCCTGGAAGTCCGTGGTGTGCTGCGACTCGCCCACCCAGTACGTGACGGCATTGGGCGCCAGCGAGAAGCCCAGGTCGTTGAGGCCCTGGAAGAGGTCGGCGCTGACCTTGTGGGCGCCGTCCTCGTTGCCGACGACGGCCACCGCACCGACCTTGCCGTACATCAGCTGCCGCCCCTGGTCGTCGGTCTCGGCGATGTCCGCGTTCATCCGCTCCAGGACGCGCTGGCACAGGCTGGAGGGGTGGCCGAGCCAGATCGGGGTGGCCAGCAGCACGATGTCGGCCGCCATGAGCTTGTCGCGCAGCCCCGGCCAGGCGTCCCCGTTGCCCATGTCCACGGCGACGCCGGGACGCACGTCATGGTCGGCGACGCGCACGGATTCGCAGGTCACCCCCAGGTCGCCGAGTTCGGCCAGTACCTGGTCCGCCAGCAGTTGGCTGCTGGAGCGGGTGGGGGAGGGGTTCAGGGTGCAGACGAAGGCCAGGGCCCGGATCATGGCGACTCCTCAGAGGTCGGCAGGCGCGCGCACGCCGTGGTGCCCCCGGTGGGACGGTACCCCGGGTTCCCGCGCCCCGCCGTTCGACGCGGGGCGGGGCGGGCGTCACCGCGCGCCGGCGCTCACTTCCTGCCCGCGTACCGGTGCCGGGCCCAGGCCGGCAGCGCGAACCAGCACAGCAGGAACCACACCACCAGGCCCGAGACGATCCACGGGACGGCGCTGTCGTGCAGCGCGACGCGCAGGATCAGCAGGAACGCCGCGACGACGGTGGCCAGCAGGAGCACCAGGCCGACGATGGTCAGCCGGGAGGCCCAGACGACCGTCTCCGGCTTGATGTGCTGCCCGGTGACGAACCGGTGGAAGGCGACCGGGCCGACGAGCGCGCCGGTCGCCGCCGCGCCCAGGCACAGCGTCACCACGTAGATGGCCCGCTCGGTCGGCCCGAGGGTGGCGAAGCGGGGCGTGAAGACGACGGTGAGCAGAAAGCCGAAGAGGATCTGCACGCCCGTCTGGGCCACCCGTACTTCTTGCAGCAGTTCGTTCCACCGTCGGTCGGCGCGTTCCTCGGCCGACTCGTGGCGGCCTTCGGAAGCCTGCCGCTCGGGTGCCATGGACTCACGATAGGCGGACCGCCGGGAACTGTCCCGTCGGCGCCGGGCGGTGCCCGTGGGGTGAAGATCACAGGTGGGGGCGGAGCGGGCGGTGCGCGGGGCTGAGTACGGTGAGCGGGTGCCGAAAAAGCAGAACGTGTTCTCATCCGTGGTGGCCTGGCGCCGCCGGGCCGTGTCCCGCGCGGTGCACCGCGGAGCGCGCTGGGTACGGGAGGCGGGCGCCGTCACCGCCGAGCGCCCGGGGCCGTACCGCTTCCGCCGGCTGGGGAGCGGCGCCCGGCTGGCCTACCCGCAGGGCACGGTCTTCGGCGACCCGTGGATCGAGATCGGCGCGTACTGCATCATCGCCCAGGACGTGACGCTGACCGCCGGCATGATGCCCGACCTCGACCTCGGCCCCGACCCGATCCTCACCCTCGGCAACGGCGTCGTCCTGGGCCGCGGCAGCCATGTGATCGCCGACGTCCGGCTGACCATCGGCGACGACTGCTTCTTCGGCCCCGGCGTGTACGTCACGACCACCAACCACAGCTACGACGACCCCGAACTGCCCGTCGGCAAGCAGTGGCCGCGCAGTGAACCGGTCACCATCGGACCGGGCAGCTGGATCGGCACCGGAGCGGTGATACTCCCGGGCGCCCGGCTGGGCCGCAACGTGGTGGTCGCGGCCGGCGCGGTCGTACGGGGCGAGGTCCCCGACCACTCGGTGGTGGCCGGGGCGCCCGCCAAGGTCGTCCGCTCCTGGGACCCGGAAGCCGGCTGGCAGCCGCCGCTGCGCACCCCCGCGCCGGTGCCGATTCCCGAAGGCGTCACGTCGCGGGAGCTGATGGCGCTGGCGGCGCTGGAGGCGGAGCCGGGCGGCGCGGGGCCGGGGGAGCCGGGGCAGGGGACGGCGGTACCGCGGCCCGCGGACGCGCCGTGAGCTGAGGGCGCGCACCCGGGAGGGCGTGCGCCCAGGCCGCTACCCGCGCCCGGTCGCCGCCCCGCCGAACTCGCGGACCGCGGCGTCCACGACGGCCTCCAGCCGCGCGTGGTGCGCGCCGTGCCAGTACACCCGCTCGCAGACGGTGCACTGCGCGAACACGTCGTACGTACGCCGCGTACCGCCCTCCAGCCGCTCCTCGACCGTGCCCTTCTCGGCCTCCTTGAGCAGCCCGTTGCACGCCGTGCACCGGGTCCACGGCTTGAGCTCCGGCGCGAACCGGCCCAGCACGTCGCGCAGTTGTTCGTCCGGGCGGTCGCTGTAGACGAACGCGCCCGCCCAGTTCTCGCGCCGCCGCAGCAGACCGCGGTCCCGCGACAGCAGCACCCGCCGCTCGGCCGCCGACCGCGCGGCCAGTGCCGGATCGCCGATGTCCGTGCTCTCGTACGCCGCGTCCACGCCCAGCAGCCGCAGCCGCCGCGCGAGCGTCCCCAGATGCACGTCGAGCAGGAACCGCAGCGGAGCGCCCGGCACCCGCTGCGGCCGCCGCACGGCGCACACCTCCACGGACTCGCCGTCCCGCGGCACGTGCGACACCGCCGTCTCCCGCCCGTCCACGAGCAGGCGGCCCACTTCGGTCAGCGGGACGCCGAGCGATTCCACGACGTGTCCGAGGGTGGACGTCCCGTCGGTTCGCAGCGCGGTGCGGCCTTCGCGCCGCTCGGAGGGGACGAAGAGCCGCAGCTCAGGGGCAACAGTGAGGTGGATCTCGGGTCGGTTCACGCCGTCAGCATGCCACCGTGCGGCAGGGCCGCCCGCGCGGGCCCCGGGACGTCGGCGGCCTGCCCCGAGCGGCCCAGTGCCCTCTCGCCACACGGCCGTTCCTGTGGTGTCCTCGTCGGGCGGGGCGGTGCCGGACGGGAGGACCACGGTGCGGTTGACGAGGCGTACGGGGACGGCGACGGCGGCGCTGCTCTGCGCGCTGCTGGCCGGCGCGGCGAGCGGCTGTCAGCAGGGCGGGACCGGCGGGCGTTCACCGTTCACCGGGAAGGCCGCACGGTCCGCTCCGGTCCTCGCCGTGAAGATCGACAACGTACGTGCCGCACGCCCGCAGACGGGCCTCGACGGCGCGGACCTCGTCTACGTGGAGCGGGTCGAGGCCGGGCTCTCCCGGCTGCTGGCCGTCTACTCCTCCCGGCTGCCGGAGTCCGTCGGCCCGGTGCGCAGCGCGCGCGAATCCGACCTGGAACTGCTGCGCCAGTTCGGCCGCCCCGCGTTCGCCTACTCCGGTACGCAGACCAAGCTGGACCCGGTCGTCGAAGCCGCCCCGTTGTATCCGCTGCCGCCCGGCAAGGCGGGCGGCGCCTACTCCCGCAGCAAGGAGCGCACGGCGCCGCACAACCTCTATGTCAGCCCCGCGCGCGCCCTGAAGGCGGCGCCCAACGCGAGCACCGCCCGCGACATCGGCTTCCGTTTCGGCGCCGCGCCGTCGGGCGGCCGCGCCACCTCCTCGTACACGGCCCGGTACCCGTCCGCCCGCTTCACCTTCGACTGGTCGGCGGAACGGCACGGCTGGCTGGTGTCCATGGATGGCGACCCGGTGCGCGCCTCGGGCGGACAGCGGCTCGCGGTGCCCACGGTCGTCGTCCAGGGCGTACGCATCCACGCCTCCCGCTACCACGACCGCATGGGCGCCTACTCCCCGTACACCGAGACCACCGGCGCCGGACCCGCCCGCGTACTGCGCGACGGCAAGGCGTACGAGGCCCGTTGGTCGCGGCCGTCCGCCGACGGCGGCACGGACTTCACCACCGCGTCGGGCACCCGGCTCGCGTTCGCGTCCGGACAGGTGTGGGTGGTGTACGTACCTCAGGACGCGGTGGGCGGCGGGTCTGGTTAGGCGCGCTCATACCGCGACCAGCAGCTCGCGCAGCCCCCGGATCACGAAATTCGGCTTGCGTTCCGGCGTGGCGGCCAGGCGCAGGTCAGGGGCCCGGCGAAGCAACGCCGCCAGTGAGGCGGCCAGTTCGATACGGGCCAGGGGAGCGCCGATGCAGTAGTGGATACCGGCGCTGAAGGAGATGTGCGGGTTGTCCTTGCGGGCGAGGTCGAGCCGTTCGGGGTGGCTGAAGGCCGCCGGGTCGTGGTTGGCCGAGCCGAAGAGCAGCGCCACCTCGCTGCCGCGCGGCACGACCGTACCGGCGATCTCGATGTCGTCCAGCACCCAGCGTTCGAAGAGCTGGAGCGGGGTGTCGTGGCGCAGCAGTTCCTCCACGGCGGTGGGGAGCAGCGCGGTCGGGTCCGCGCGCAGGGCCGCCAGCTGCTCGGGGTGGCGGAAGAGCGCGTACCAGCCGTTGGCCGTCGCGTTGACGGTGGCCTCGTGCCCCGCGTTCAGCAGCAGCACACAGGTGGAGATCATCTCCTGCTCGCTCAGCGACTCGCCCTCGTCGTACGCGGCGATCAGCCCCGAGATCAGGTCGTCTCCGGGCGCGCTGCGCCGAGCGGCGATCAACTCCCGCAGGTAGCCGGAGAATTCCAGTGAAGCGGCCACCGCGCGCCGGGCCGTCTCCTCCGGCGGGTTCAGCTCGTACATCCCACAGATCGCGGCCGACCAGGGGCGCAGCAGCTGCCGGTCGGCCTCGGGAATGCCGAGCATTTCGGCGATCACCGCGACGGGCAGCGGCTCCGCGACCCGCGCCACGAGGTCCCCGCCGCCGTCCGCGACCAGATCCGCGGCCAGCCGGTCCGCCAGGGCTTCGACGTACGGCCGCAGCCGCTCGACCGTACGGGCGGTGAACGCCTTCGAGACCAGACGGCGGATGCGGGTGTGGGCGGGCGCCTCCAGGTCGAGCATGCCGTTGTCGTTGAGCACGTGGAACGGCTCGTGCTCCGGCGGCGGGGCGCTGCGGCCGAACTCCTCGTGCGTGAAGCGGTGCCGGTACGTACGGCCCAGCCGGCGGTCGCGGAGCAGCGCCGCGACGTCCGCGTGGTGCGGGACGAGCCACTGGTCCGACGGCGCGAAGTAGTGCACCCGGCCGCGGGCGCGCAGCTCGGCGTAGGCGGGATACGGGTCGGCGACGAAATCCGGCGACCAGGGATCGAAGACTGCCTGGACTCCTTCCATGCGCGGACGGTAGCCGCCGCCACCCCGGTGTGACCAGCCCGGCGCGTACCGTCCACGTGGACGGCCGAGGGGAAGCGCCGCAGAGATCCTTCCCGTCCGTCGCAGAGATCCTTCCCGTCCGTCCGGTCCGTCAAAGAGGTGTCGAAGTCCGGCCCGGCCGTTCTGTCCCGGTGGCCGGGCCCGTACGGTGTCAGGGGGGATGAGCATGTCCGCGATCACCGCCACGTTCATCAGGGGGACCCGATGGCTTCAGGGGACGCCACCGGCGCGAGAGCCGCGGCACCGGCCGCCCGCCCGTCCGCCACGGCACGCGAACGCATCCTGGAGACGGCGTACGAGCTGTTCTCCCGGCGCGGGATCCGCGCGGTCGGCGTCGACGAGGTCATCGCCCGCTCCCAGGTGGCCAAGGCCACCCTCTACCGCAACTTCCCCTCCAAGGACGAGCTGGTGCTGGAGTTCCTCCGGTGCCGCGAGCGGCGCTGGACGCAGGGCTACGTGGCGGCCGGCGCGCGGCAGCGGGGCACGACCCCGGAGGAGCAGCTGCTCGCCGTCTTCGACGTGTTCGACGAATGGTTTCGTCGGCCCGACTTCGACGCCTGCACCTTCATCAACGTCCTGCTGGAAATGGGCCGGGACCACCCGCTGGGCCGGGCGAGCATCACCTACCTGGAGAACATCCGCGCCTTCGTACGGTCGCTGGCGGAGGAGGCCGGTCTCCGGGACACCGACGCCTTCGCGCGCTCGTGGCACATCCTGATGAAAGGCTCGATCATCTCGGCGGCCGAGGGCGACCGGGAGGCTGCCCGGAGGGCGCAGGGGATGGCCCGGGCGCTTATCGAGCAGCATCGCTGAGGGGCTGTGGGGCTGAGGGTGCTGCGGGGGGCCGGCCGAGCGAACGGCTGACCAGGGGGCGGCGCCGGAGCGGTGCTGAGCTGCGGCGCAGGGGCGGCCGCCCGTCGCAGTACAGTGTGTTGCACGCCGAAGTGCACCACGCGCCACACCGCAGCCCCCCCGCACACCGACCCCTGGACGGACCGGACCGTGACCGACCTCGACCAGCTCACCCAGTCGCTGGCCCGCAACCTCAAGCACTGGCGGTCCGAGCGCGGCTACACGCTCGACGCGCTGGCCGCCCGCGCCGGGGTCAGCCGCGGCATGATCATCCAGATCGAGCAGGCCCGGACCAACCCGAGCGTGGGCACCACCGCCAAGATCGCCGACGCGCTGGGCGTCAGCATCACCACCCTCCTCGACTACGAGCAGGGCCCGGACGTACGGATCGTGGCGCCGGGTGACGCGGTCCGCATGTGGTCCACCGAAGCGGGCAGTTACACCTCCCTCCTGATCGGCGGGGAGGCCCCCGGCCCCTTCGAGCTGTGGCAGTGGCGGCTGATGCCCGGCGAGCAGAGCGCCTCCGACCCGCACCCGCCCGGCTCGGTCGAACTGCTCCACGTCACGGAGGGCGAGCTGACGCTCGTGGTGGACGGCGTGGAGCACACCGTGCCCACGGGCGGTTCGGCGACGTTCGAGGCCAAGGTGGCGCACGGCTACCGCAACGACGGTGACCGCCCGCTGGTGATGACGATGGCGGTCCTCATCCCGCTCACCGGCTGAGACGGCACACCGTACGGCCCGGACGCCCTGTTAGCTTGGGCCGCATGCCCGTGCCCATGGATGCCTTCGACGCGGTCCGCCCCGCCCTCGACTGCCTGGACCTGCTGCCCGAACCGGTCGCCGCCGCGCTCCGCGGCTGGCGGGGGACCGTGCCGGTCGAGCAGTTCCACTACGTGGACACCGACCCGGCGATCGCGGACACCGCCGTCCTCGTGGAGCATCACGGCGCGTGGCTCCTGGAGCAGTCGGCGAACTGCGTGGTCGTGGCGGGCAAGCGGGGCGGCGCCGTCACCCTCGCCGCCTGTGTCGTCCTCTCGCACACCCGGGTCGACGTGAACGGGGCGGTACGCCGCCAACTCGGCGCCCGCAAGGCGTCGTTCGCTCCCATGGACACCGCCGTCGGCGAGACCGGCATGGAGTACGGCGGCATCACCCCGATCGGCCTGCCCGCCGACTGGCCCCTGTTCCTGGACGCCGACGTGGCGGACACCCCGTACGTACTGATCGGCAGCGGCGGCCGGCGCGGCAAGCTCATCGTCCCGGGCAAGGCGCTGGGGGAACTGCCGGGAGCGACGGTTGTCGAAGGGCTGGGCTGTCCGAAAACAGCCGCGGAAGCGGGCTGAACGGCGGTTCGCCCCCGCGCCGTGTCCGGTACTGCCGGAACGATGTCCGGCCTGATGAGCATCCCTGGCCCGAGTGTGTCCGGTCGTTGTCCGATTGCTGTCCGGCCGCTGTCCGGCCGCTGTCCGGAACCGCGCACAGTTGGCGGGTTCTCGTATAGCCGCACCGGGCCGGGTGCCCGATCATTCGCGCCATGGACATCAGGGGGAACACGGATCCGGCCACGGCCCGTGACGTAACGGAATTTCTCGCCATGCTGCGGGACCTCAAGGAGCGCCGCGGCCTCACCTACCGGCAGCTCGAACAGCGCGCCGCCGAGCAGGGCGAGGTGCTGGCGCGCAGCACCCTCGCGGACGTCCTGGGCGGCCGGCGGCTGCCGCGCCCGGAAGTCCTGGCCGTCTTCGTACGCGCCTGCGGGGAGGAGGAGCGGCTGACGGCCTGGCTGGAGGCCCGCGAGAACGTGGCGGCACGGGCCCGTAACCCGATGGGACCGGCGAGTGAGTCAGCGACGGTCAGTGAAGCGGCGTCGACCGAACCGGCAGTGGGTGAACAGGCAATGGCCGGACCCGCGACGGCCCCCAAACGCATCGGCCGCCGCACCCCACTCCTCTTCGCAACGGCGGCCGCCCTTGCCGCGATGGGCGTCACGGCCTGGGCGCTGACTTCCGGGGACGGGGGCTCCCCTGCGGATTCCGCTGCCGTTACGCCCGGCAAGCACGGAACCACGACCGGAGCCCCCACGCCGGACCAGCGGCAGTCCGGACGCGGTGGCGACACGGCAACCGGCGCGAAGGCGGGTGCCCGGCGGGCCGCTCCCGCGGGCTGGATACGAATCCGTCCCGCCGTGGCACCCACCCTCTGCGTGACCGAAGGCCCGGCCCAGGAGGGTCGTTACGGTGGCGTGGTGGCCGTACAACGGCCGTGCGGGGACGTCGCACCGCAGCGCACCAAGCTGGAACCGGCCGGTGCGCACACCTACCGCATCGCCTGGGTGCACCCCGACCCCGCCCGCGGAAAGGGCTGCCTGAAGGCCCTGTCCGGCGGCCCGGCGGACGGGCTGCTGGAACCGCGGAACGCCTGCGGCGAGGCGAGCAGCTTCCGCGTCGAGCGGGAACCGTCCGGTACGGGCGGGGAACACGGCCGGTACGTCTTCCGCGCCGGCGGACAGCGGTGCCTGGGCGTAAGGGACTCCCGTACGGCCGTGGGCGTCGAAGTCATGCTCCAGCGCTGCACGGGGAGCACCGCCCAGAAGTTCCTGATCGACGCCGCGTCCTAGAGGAGCCGACAGGGCACTACCGGCGGACCAGCGAGAGAAAGATCGTATCGACGATCTCCTCGGTCTCTCTCGGTCTCCCCCGATCTCCTCGATCTCCTCGGGACCCGCCGGTCGCAGCGTCATCATCATCTCGCCCCTGAGCAGCTCGAAGGGGAGGTTGGCGATGCGCGGCGTGAGCTTGGCCGGATCGAGTTCGGCGCGCTCGATCGCGCGCCGCATGATCTCGTCGCGTTCGGAGCGGCGGCCGCGACGATCATCTCGCGCAGACCGGCGAAGCTGGGATCGGTCTCGGCGAAGTAGCCGGCGAGCAGCAGGCTGAGTTGAACGAGGAGAGGAACGGTCCCTGTCGCTCGCTCGTCTCGGTGAGGGTGGTGATCAGGTCGCCGCGCAGGGTCCCGGTGTCGGCCGGTGGGACCATTTGATCGGCGTTGCGGCGTACGACTGCGGCCTCGACCAGCTTCTGCTTGTCCGCCCAGCGCCGGTGGAGCACCGGTTTGCTGGTTCCGGCCCGCCGGGCGACGGAGTCGACGGTCAGGTTCGCGTAGCCCCGCTCGCGCAACTCGTCCCAGGCCGCTTCGAGGATTGGGGGAATCAACAGCTTGATGCCCGGCTGACGACATCGTGGCCCGTCCACCGCGGCGGACGGGCCGGTCCACGAGGCCGCCGGACGAGCTACGGCAACGTCTGGACCAGTAGATCTTCTTGCGTGAGCGAGCTGGCGGCCGTGGGGAACCGCCCGTACGGAGACGCGCGTTGAGCGGCTTTCCCGGCGCTCCTACCCTGTTAGGGCCTGCCGGGTTCCTGGCAGGATTGTTCCGGCTGTTCGCCCGGCTGTTCGCCCGGCTGTTCGTACGGCCGAGTGGCCGGAGACGCTCGCGCAGGCTGCCGGATCCGCGCTTCCAACAGCGGACACATGGATCCGGCCGGTGCCCGCCCGTCCCGGGGGCACACTCGCAACCCCGGCCACGACCGGCGCGGCACCCGCCCGGGACGTGGAGAGGAGCCGCGTCCCGGGACGCGAGTCCGCCGACCGGCCACGACGCCGCGTCGGCGCTCCCCGTCCTTCACCGGTACCCGTATGCCCCGGTCTCACGCGCGGAGCCGGACGGATGGGCCGGTCACACCGGCCGAGCCATCCAAACCACGCCCACCATGAGGGCTCTTCGCCATCACGTCACCGCTGTCCCACTCGGCGCGTCACCGTCCCGATGGTCCTTGGGCTCCGCCGCCGGATTCTCCAGCAGGCCCCTGGCCACCAGCCGCTGGCGCGACAGCATGACGACCAGGGCTTCGGATACGAGGCCGCACGCGGCCTGGACTTCACAGGCGGCCGTGAAAGCACCCCGGAGGTCGTCGACCTCCAGGCAGCTTCGGGCCCGCACGGCGGCTTGTGTCATCAGCGCGGCGTGCTCGGCGGCGACCTCGTCGAGCGGCCGCTCGTTCTCGTCCCCGGGCCCGGCGGCAGGCGGGTGGTGGTCCTGCAATGTCATACCGACGGTATGCCCCACGCCTGTTTTCCCTAGACCAGCACTTCGATGAACGGCCACCGAAGCCGCCGTACCTTCCCCGGCGGTAGCAGACGATGCCGGTGCCACAGGGATTCCGGAGTGCGGCAGTGCACGGATGTGCCCCGCGCATCGGTGAAGAGCGTGTGTCCGTTGCGGGGTGACGGTGCGAAAGGCGCACTGCGTGCGACCGATGTCCGGGCCAAGCAACGCCTCGGCTCGTACGCTGCCAGTAACACGTGTCAGGCGTGCGGTGTGCCGGGAAGTCTGGTCGGCGTCGGGTGGGCTGTGCCCCGATCAGCGCTCGGAGGATGCCGGTGGACCTTCATCACGCAGACACGCCATGCGCTGCCGCCGCGCCCCGGGCCCCGCACACCGACGCCGGCCCCGTACCGCCGTACGGGACGTACGTGACACTGCATCACGAGCCCCACCCCCGAAACGGGTACCGCAGCGCACCCTCACGCCCCCCGCCTTCCACCCGGCCCCGGTCCGCACGGGCACGCCGTGCCGACGCCACTCGCCATCGCCCGGGGAAAAGAGGTGACGCCCATGCGACGGCAGCCGCCGCAGGGCCCTCAGCTGGCCGAACCGTCCGACTCACGCCTGGTCATCGACGTGAAGCGCACCCCCGACGGCAGCACGGCCCTGCTCCTCACCGGTGAGTTCGACGTCCACACCGTCAACAGCCTCAGCGACACCATCGTCACCCTGATCGAGTCCGACACCCGCTGCCTGCGACTCGACCTGTCCGGCGTCACCTGGTGCGACAACGGCAGCCTCTACACCCTCCTCGGCCTGAAGGAAGCCGTAGGCGCCGCCGACGGATACCTGGCCCTGTCCTGGACCGGCTGGCCGGTGGCCCAGGCCATCGCACGCAACCGGCTCTGGCAGTTGCTGCGGCGGTGACGTGGGAGCGGACAGGTCGGGTGCCCCGATGCTCAGCCCAGGCGCGGTATTTCGATGGCCGGGCAGCGGTCCATCACCATGTCGAGGCCGGCTTCTCGGGCCTTGGCGTAGGCGGTTTCGTCGATGACGCCGAGTTGGAACCAGAGAGCTTTGGCGCCGATGGTCATGGCCTCGTCGGCTACGGCGCCGGCCAGCTCGCTGTTGACGAAGACGTCCACGACGTCGACGGGGAAAGGGGATGGCGGCCAGGGTCGGGTAGCCCTGTTCGCCGTGGACGGGTTCGGCTTTGGGGTGGACGGGGACGATGCGCTTGCCGTAGCGCCGGAGTACGTCGGCTACGCGGTATGCCGCGCGGTTGCGGTTCGAGAACCGGCTGTAGGGGTTACAGCGTAGGACGGGTCAGGCTGCGGAACCATGGGCAAGCCTTGAACAACTACGGCGAGATCCGGGTGGGGGAGCCGCTCGCGGGGCGTTCACTCGTGCTGACGGGGCGCCGGGTCTGCTCGTGCCTCGCTTTGACCTTGTTCGGGCAGAGGGCCGTCAACGAGACCGGCTCCCCGGCGCCGCTGGGCGGTTCGGGCTGGCCCCATTTGGGTGATTGGCGCTGCGTGAGGTGTCGGCTGCCTGCGGGGGCGGGCAGGTTCACCCGGTTCTTGCTATGCCGAGGCGAGAGGGGCGCAGTGTCCACCATCGAGGAGCGC
This sequence comes from Streptomyces sp. NRRL F-5755, assembly GCF_001279365.1. Classification (NCBI taxonomy): domain Bacteria; kingdom Bacillati; phylum Actinomycetota; class Actinomycetes; order Kitasatosporales; family Streptomycetaceae; genus Streptomyces; species Streptomyces sp. NRRL F-5755. Next base: position 23,103 of record NZ_LGCW01000310.1, read on the forward strand.
GTCAAGAAGATTGTCGCTGAGCAGCTGGGCGTGAAGGAGGAGGAGGTGACCAATGAAAAGTCGTTCGTCGACGACCTGGGGGCGGACTCCCTGGACACCGTCGAGCTGGTGATGGCCTTGGAGGAGGAGTTCGAGACCGAGATCCCCGACGAGGAGGCAGAGAAGATCACCACCGTTCAAGCTGCCATCGACTACGTCAAATCCCATCAGGCGTGACCCGGAGACCAGCCATGAGTCGTGTTCAGGAACATGTCACCCGCATCGTCGCCGACCAGCTGGACATCCCCGAGGAGGCTGTCAGCGCCGAGTCCTCCTTCGTCGCCGATCTCCACATCGACGCCCGGCAGTCCGCCCGCCTGCGTCGGCAGATCGAGCAGCAGATGGACATCGAGCTGCCTAAAGGGGACGCCAAGGACCTCACCACCGTGGGCGACATGATCGCCTATGTCGAAGAGCACACCAGCTGACATCGGGCCGGCGGGCCAGGAGCTGGGTGTCGAGAATGCCGGTGCCTGCAAGAGGAAGGGCATGGCCGCGGTGGCGGGTCTTGCGCTGGGTGCTCTTCGCGGGCCGCCTCACGTAGCGGCCGGGGAGAGAACCTCACCAGCCGGCCCGTCGCCGTCCTCACGGATCGTGCCTGTTCCCGGCACCGGTCTCCCCCTCTCCAACGCCGTCCTCGTCATCCGGTCTCGGCTTTGGTGTGGGCGAGCCGGTAGGACTCGGTGCCGGTCTGTTCGACTGCGAGTTACCCATGAGGCCCCCAAGGACAGCGGCTCACCTCACAGTCCCATCGCAAGCCCCTGACTGACGTCAAAACTCGGTCAGAACGTGACGCCTACGCTCACCGCGAAACTACTCCCCAACTCGCCTCCATAGCCGGGAGGGTGTTGATCTCGGAGCGCGCACATTGGCGCGATTTCTGGCTCATGCGATGACGGTGACACCTTGCGAGGAACTTGTCTGAGCCGCATTGCCCCGGAGCTTCCAAAGCACAGGTCAGGCCGCAGCGGCGATGTTCTCGCTTACAGCCGCGAGGCTTGCTTTCGGGATTGCTCGTACTCTTCCTGCTTCTCCGGCCACAGCGGACACCCCGTCTTCGGTGTCACGAAGCCGCACGTCGTGCAGTTCGCCTCAGCCACATTCTGCGGCATGCCGGAGGCATCCTCAGCCGCCCATTGCTGCCCCGACCGCTCTCTGAGCCGCGGGGAGTTCCAAGACCATGGCGTCGTAGTACGGGGCGTCCTCCCAGGGGTGCGACACACCGACCGTGCGGTACCCCCACGCCGCGTATGCGGCTTGCGCCGGAGCTGCCTCTGGTTCGGGCCGGACGGTCAGGGTGACGCGCTCGGCGTCGAGGCCGTCCAGGAGGTGGGCGTGGAGGCCGGCGGCGATGCCGCGGCGCCGCCACGGGCTTCGGACAGCCAACTCGATGATCACGTACGTGCGGTGGCCGTCCTCGCGAGTGAAGTCTTCGGGCAGTGGTTTCTGGAGGTTCTGCCACCAGCGTGTGTCGGCGGCCAGGAGGTATCCGAAGGCGAACCCCACCACCTCGTCGTCATCGCGGGCGAGCACCAACCGCATCCCCGGACGCTGGGTCTGTACCTGGTAGCGCTCGATGAAGTCCTTCACGTCCCGCGGGGTCTCGCAGTACGGCGGCTCCGCGTATACCTCTTCGTACGCGGGAAGGAAAGCATCGAGCTGCTGTGCGGCCTCTTGGCCCTCGTACCGTTGGAACGTCGGCGTCACGCTGTTCCCCTCGCGTGGACGTACTCGGTCAGGCGGTCGGCTGCGTCACGGGCACAGGTGGCGTCCACCGTGCTCAGGATGCCGGCCACCTCTTTCAGACGCCGCACTACACGGCCCGACTCGACTTCTTGGAGATGATCCAGGCTCTCGATGGCTTGTGCGGCGCCCTCATCGACCTCTCCGGACTTGGCCAGGCCGCGGCTGAGCGTGAGCCGGTACAGCGCGCGGTTGCGGCCGTAGATGCGGTCCTGGTGCGCGAGTGCGGCGCGGAGGAAGCCGACCGCGGCGTGGTAATGGCCGGTCTCCGAGTACAGCAGCCCCTGGGCATAGTCGAGTTCGGCCTGCCCGTGGAAGGCCGCCCACTCCGGTGCCGGGCGGCGCCGCAGTACGCCCGCGGGGTGTCCGCGTAGTGGTTGCAGTCGCTGAAGGAGCCCAGCGGTACGGGAGTGTCGAAGTCGTCGGCGAACACCGGCACCCAGCGCGGCGCCGCTTCGGTGGGAGGGCTTACGACGCCGAGCAGGCCGACGGCCAGCGTGGTGGTCAGTGCCAGGCGCCGTACGGCCGTCCAGGCAGGTGAAGCCATGGCACCCCCTGTCGTGATCGGGGCGCCACGGCGGCGCGGAGAGAACTGGGTGGTTGGGAGCGGCGTGGCTCCGTGCAGGGACCTGCGCCGCCCTCCGCTGAGGCGGTTACGGCTCGAACGCGACGAGCTTGAGGCCGCTCGTCTCCACGTCGACGGGAACGTTCGTGCCGTACAGGGCGCGGCTGAGGTCCCCGAATGTGCGGGTGCTGGTCGCCGGTACGGACACCACGGTGTCGGCGACGGCTTTGCCGCCGACGGTGACCGGGGTGACGAGCGTCAGGGTGCGCGCCAGGGTGGCGTGCGCGTTGCGCACACGGAGCACCGTCTTCCCGGTGTTGGCCAGCGCGTGCTGGTTGACCGGGTCGCCGTTCTGCTCGACGGGGTCGACCACACCGGCGTCGCTCAGCTTGGTGACGGGGATGCTCGTACGCGGCACGGCCGCTCTCCTCTCACGGGGGCGGACATGCGAAAGCCCGGCTCTCCGGCCGGGCTCGGGGCGCACTTCGTGCACCGTAGGCGGTGAAGCGTGCGCTGCTGGTCAGGGCGTTGTCAAATCGCCGTGTGCGCGGTGTACGGCGTCGGCGATGGCGCTGAGGGACCACAGGGCTTCGGGATGGCCCGCACGACCTGTTCTCCGATAGCACGCCGGAGCGATGCGTCGGCGCCTGGCCCACGCTCGGAAGCCTACGGGCGAGGTGCCGATACTGTAAGCGGCTTGCCGGGTGGTAGCGAGGGGGACGGCCGTCGCGATCGTAAGCCTGAGACACCATTCAAGTGTGTCTCACATGGTGAGCAGCTTGCTGACGGCCACGGCAGCATTACGGAGGGCACGTGGCGATCGGGTCACCGCGTCCTTGCCCCAGCCGAGACGCTTCGGCCGCCCTTCAGTGTGTGACCACCCGCGAGAACTTCCTTCAGCCGTCCGGTCGGCGAGCTCTTGTTGATGACGAACGGCTGGTACTGGCCGTTCGTCGACAGCGACTCGGCGAACGCATCGAGATCACCGGTGCGCGGGTTGCGGCGGTAGGCGGCAAGCTGATCGACGGGTACGGCCAGGTCCGCGAGCGAGGCCGGGATACGAGAGATGGACACGGAACTTCAGTACCACGCCCGCATCCGAGCCTAGGTGACCAGCAGCAGAGCCCATCACAGGGGCAGCTGTGAATTGGGGGGCTGGGGGACCTAGGAGGGGCAGTAAGGCGGGCGGGCTGGAACCTCAACCGCAGCAACGATCGTCTACCTTTCCACGACTACTGACTGGGGGTGCGCATTGGGCGTCACACTGCCGACGGCGCTGGACGAAGCTTTGGACCTCATAGGCGTTTCATGGCCAAATGTGGACGAAGATGACTATCGCGAAATGGCCACTTCCATGCGCGAGTTCGCTGACCAAGTGGATGACGGCGCCACGCAGGCGCATCGTGCACTGGCGGACCTGGTCGGCGGCGCGGGCGGTTCGATGGCCATGGCAGCCCTGGAAGAACACTGGGGGAAGGTAAACGGCAAGCACCTGAAGAATTTGGCGGAAGCTGGTCGTGTGTCAGCTACCGCCATGGATGGTGTGGCGACGCTCATCGAAGGAGCCAAACTCGCGGCTATAGTGCAGTTGGGCATCCTAGCCGCAGAGATCATCGCAACTGCTGCGTCAGCACCGTTCACCCTGGGCCTCTCGACTCTAGGAGGGTTGGCCGCCACTCAAGTGACCCGTATCGCCGTAAAGCGCATCTTCAAAGAAGTGTGTGAAGAGATAGCCCGCCATGTAGTCGATGTCGCGATGGGACCTGTGTACGAAGCCCTCGGTTCCATGGCGGGCGACTTGATCGTGCAACTGGGCACAAACGCGATGACGGGCAAGGAAGGCATCGACCTCGGCCGTACAGCCCGTGCCGGTAAGGACGGGCTGAAAAGCGGAGCTGCGCAGATGGAACTGCTGTCCGCTGGCAGTGGCAGTGGCAGCGGAGGAGCAAGCGGAGGGTTCAGTTTTCAGCCTGGCGACTACGACCGGGCGGTAGCGGGCCTGGAGCGGGGCGGCGCTACCCTTGGTGACGGTGGGCGGGGACGGATCGACCGGGCGCGGGCTCATCAAAGGCGCACGCGGCGAGGGGATCCCATCGCTAACGCGGCGAATGTCGCGCTCGATCGGGTGACGGACGGAATCCGGGACGCCACGGGCACTGCTGCCAAGCACCTGCGGAAGCAGATGACTGATGGCCTGCGGCAGATGAAACGTAACCACCTCGACAATGATGCCGGGCTGGCTCGCCACTTTGACGGCATCAACAAGGGCAAGAAGCCTGCTACCAGGGGCCCGCAGCCGGGCGCGACTCCGTCCGTCAACATGGAGTTGGAGAAGCTGAACAGGAGCACACGCCCAAAGCTGCGCAAAAAGACACAGTTCGCCGTATTTCGGGATGCGAAGCGGGCGAGTAACGGTGAGGATTTCATATGCCCCAACTCGGGCAAGACCATTAAGTGTGAGCGGGATGCTGCGGGTAACGCAATTAAATATAATGAGAGGGGGCGGCGCGTTACGGACGGGAGTGGCTTCACTCGTCCAGCCCCCAACCCTCCGAGCAGTTCGGGGAAACCGCAGAATTTTCACTTCGGGCATGTGTCTGACAGTGAGTACCGTCGCTTGAAGAATATAGTTGAAGACCACCCCGGTCAGTTCAAGTGGAAAGAAGTGCTAAACGAATACAATGACCCCAAGCATTATCAAGTTGAGGATCCGTCGACGAACGTCGGTCATGGATCGGAGTCCACGGCCCCCGGCTACGGGCACTACGGCAAGAATATGCTGAACGACCCGAATTTCGGAAGCCCGGGTGGAAATTCCAACTCGCCGAACGGGTCTGGTCACACCTCCAGTGGCCGAAGTGTCCGCCATCATAGAACTAACCCCTTCGGCTGAACCATCGCGAACTTGGAGAACATCGTATGAGCACGCCTGAGCCGTACGCCGGTTTCATCGATCACATCGAGGGATTTCTGGGCAAGGTTTATGACGCCGAGCCGCCCGTGATCGAGGGAAAGAACCGCGGCTTCGCCCTCTTCTTCTGCAAGACGCCCGCAGAAGACCTGGTGTCCGTAGTGACTAACGGCCTTCGCTTCCAAAAGATCACCACCATCATGCCGATGGAACTAGCCTGTACGGTTCTTCCGGAGCAGCGCGCCTACGCCCGCGCGCTCGTCGCCCTCACCGCCAACCTCGTCATCAGGATGGGAGAGGCTGTGCAACTCGACCAAGTGATTCCGGCTCCAGAGCCGTTCTGGGATGACCTCGACATGGCAGGTGTCATGATTGTGAACCACCCTTACATCGAGGACGGATTCGAATCGGTCCAGAACGCCGAAGGCCGCACCGAGATGCAGATGCTCACCGTGGTCCCGGTGACTGCCGCGGAGATCGCGTACGTCAACGAGCGTGACGCCGATGCTCTGTACGAAATCTGGGAAGAGGAAGAAACCGATCTGCTGGACGTCACACGGGCGTCTGCGGTCTGATCCTGTCGTGCCCGAGGCTCCGCCGTATCCGGGCTGTCTGCCAGTTACACGACCTCAAGCGCGTCGGGTAGCAGAGCCCCGTTGGCCGCATGCAGGTGATTGCCGGACCTGGGTGTCGGCCGTATGGGGTGCGGCGATGATGCTGTCGGCGGGGACGGCGCGGCCGGCGAGGGTGACGCCGCTGGCGATGCGGCAGCGGGGGCCGATGGCGATGATGCCGGGGCCGAGGCTGATGTTGTTGCCGGTCTGGCAGCGGTCGCCGAGGATGCCGCCGAAGCGCGGGGTGCCGTAGCGGTAGAGGCCGTCCGGCACGCGGAAGATGATCTCGCGGTCGGGGTGGCGCAGGTCGGTGTTCCACAGGCTGATGGCGGCGACGGTGAGGGTGGCGGACAGGTGGGCGTCGGCGCCGACGAGGGTGCGGTTGATGCCGATGCGGTGGCCGAGGACGGCGTGTTCGCCGAGGAAGCAGCGGGTGACCTCGCAGTTGAAGCCGACGCGGGCGCCCGCGCACAGCACGCTGGCGTCGCGGACGGTGGAGAACTCGTGCACCCGCGCGTGCGGGCCGATGATCACGTCGTCGCCGATGATCGCGGACGGGTGAATCTGCGCGGTGGGGTGGATGCGGTCGCGCAGCCCGGTCAGGGCTTGGCGGTGCAGGCCGGTCCAGTGCCGGAGGAACTCTGCCAGGTCGGCCTTCTCCAGTTGCCCGTAGGGACCATGGGCGAGGTGCCCGGTGCGCGGCGCACTGAGGTAGTCGCCGAGGATCAACTGCGGCATAAGTCCTCCGTCAGTGAGGTGGAGCGAGGCTGGGATCGGGCCGGTTAGCATCGCGGGCAACCGGCCAGCAGAACGGAGTTCATCGGTGCGTCATCCCCGTATCGGCGTCGCCGTGTTGACCATGGGCAACCGCCCGGCGGAGCTGCGGGCCCTGCTCGACTCGGTCGCCAAACAGGACACTGCCGCGCAGCGGGTGGTGGTCGTCGCCAACGGTGCGCCGCTGCCGGAGCTGCCGGAGTGGGTGACCGGCGTGGAGCTGGACGAGAACCTGGGCGTCTCCGGCGGGCGCAACGTCGCGCTGCGCACGCTGCGCGAGTTCGGCGATGTGGATGTGCTGGTCGACCTGGACGACGACGGGCTGCTGATCGCTGCGGACGTGTTCGCCCGTATCGCCGAGCTGCACGCCGCCGATGAGCGGCTGGGCATCGTCAGTTTCCGGATCGCGGACGAGACCGGCTTCACCCAGCGCCGTCATGTGCCGCGGCTGCGGGCGGGGGATCCGCTGCGCGGCGGGGAGGTCACCACCTTCCTCGGGGGCGGGCACAGCCTGTCGATGCGGATGCTGGACGAGGTCGGGGGCTGGCCGGAGGCGTTCTTTTTCGCCCATGAGGAGACGGATCTGGCGTGGCGGGCGCTGGATGCCGGCTGGCGCATCGTCTACGCGCCGCAGTTGGTGCTTCAGCATCCGCGGACCTCGCCGACCCGGCACGCGGTCTTTTACCGGATGGTGGCCCGCAACCGGGTCTGGCTGGCCAAACGCCACCTGCCTGCCCTCCTCGTTCCCGTCTACCTGGGGGTGTGGACGGGGCTGACGCTGGCGCGGACCCGGTCGCTGGGCGGGCTGCGGGCGTGGTTCGGCGGGTTCGCCGAAGGCGTGCGCACCCCGTGCGGCCCTCGGAAGCCGATGCGGTGGCGGACCGTGTGGCGTATGACCTGTCTCGGTCGTCCGCCGGTCATCTAGGCGCCCACCGGGTGGTCGTCCGGGCTCTGCCACTGCTCGGGCACGGCCTGCGGGTGCTGGTCCAGCCACCGCGTGTACCGCCGTACGCCGTCGGCGAGCGGTACGGACGGCCGCCATTCCAGGACGTTGGTCATCCGGTGGGTGCTGGCATAGCCGCTGAGCGGGTCGCCGGGCGGCATGGGCGTTTCCAGGAAGGTGGTGGCCGGATAGTGCCCGCGCACCAGCTCAGCCACCTTCCGCACACTGGTGGGAATGCCGGTGCCGACGTTGACCGTCTCCTGGTGCGCGCGTGGAGCGACCAGCGCTCGGACGGTGGCCGCGGCCGCGTCGTCGACGTGGACCAGGTCGCGGATCTGGTGGCCGCCGCCGTTGAGGTGCAGCGGCAGGCCGCGGGCGGCCCGGGCGGTGAAGTGGGCCACCACCCAGGAGTGGCTGCCGGGCTTCACCACCTGCGGCTCACCGCAGATGCTGAAGTACCGCACCACACACCAGGACACCCCGGCCGGGCGCAGCACGAGGTCGGTCTGGGTCTCGGCCCATGCCTTGGTGTTGGCGTACACCGACAGCGGGCGCGGCGGCGCCTGCTCGTGGAAGCGGGGCGGGGTGCGGCCGTAGACGGCTTCGAGCAGTTCGCGCACGGTGTGCAGCTCGGGGCAGGGGGAGGACCAGTCGTCGGGGTTGCCGTTGCCGTAGACGCTGGCCGAGGACGTCAGCACGAAGCGCCGGATACGATCGCTGGCGGCCACCGCGTCGAGCAGGACCTGGGTGCCGGTGATGTTGGTGCGCAGCGCCACCATCGGCTCGCGGGTGCAGGCGGCGATGTCGGCCAGGGCGGCGTGGATGACGTAGTCCGAGCGGCGCACCAGATGCCGCACCAGCTCGGTGTCCTGCACGTCCCCGGTGATCACGTCGGGGCTGTCCGGGTTGATGCCGAACAGGTCGCGGTAGACGGGGCGGGGGTAGGCGTCGAGGGTGCACAGCGACAGCGGGCGGGCGCCCAGGGCGTGCAGCAGGCCGGTGATGCGGCTGCCGATCAGCCCGGCCCCGCCGGTCACCAGCACGGTACGGCCGGCGAGCAGCCCGGACAGGTCGTAGCTGGGATGCACGAGTCCTCCTTGCGAGGGAGCGGAGCATGATCGAGGGAGGGCAGGCGCGGTCACTCGGGCATCGCCCGCTGGGCTTTGGTGCGTTGCGCGATGGCCTGCTCGATCTGGATGGCGAGCAGCTCCGCCCGGCCCGGTCCCAGGCGCAGTACGGTCTCCTCGGTGGTGCCGTCGGTGAAGTGCACGGTGACCGGGAGCCTGATCTGCCCGGCGTCCGCGTCGTAGGCCAGGTCGCGGTCGGCAGGAGCAACGTGGCTGACCGCAGCCCGCTGCCCGGCCGGCTCCGACGGGCGTTTCACTGTCGAGTCCATGCTCGGTCGCTCCCGTGTCCGTGTGCCGACAACTCCACTGTTTGTGCGTGCAGTTCAGTGAAGGGGCGGGTAGACCGCCGGGGGAGAGGCCCGGGCGTAGTCCCGTGTAGGCCCGCGTAGTCCAGGAAGGGGCCGGGATGCCGAAGAACCCCGCGGTGGCGCAGCTCATCCGGCACGCCTGCGCCGAGCGCGGGTGGGGCCCGACCGACCTCGCCCGCGCGGTGGGCAGGGCCGAATCCGGCGACCCGGCCCGGCTCCAGCGCCAGTACGCGCTGCGCTGGCTCAAGGGCGACCGCACGCCCGAATACTGGTGGCCCTACATCGCCCAGGTGTTGAATCTGGATGTCCGCGTGATCGACCCGCCGCGCGCGCAGCCCCCAGCGGATGCCGGCCCCGATACCGTGGCCTCAGCCCTGGAGTTGGGAAGGAGCGACGTGGACCGCCGGAACTTCGTCACCGCGTCCAGCGGATACGCCCTCGCCGCCCTCGGCCTGCCCGATCCGGACAGCATCACCCGCCGCACCAAGAACCCGCCCGCCGGCGCGGTGCGCGTCGGCAAGGGCGAGGTCGCCGCCGTCCAGCGCATGGTCATCTCGCTCGGCGACTCCGCCGCCGAACTCGGCGGCGGCCACGCCCGCCACCTCGCCGTGCGCTACCTCACCGACGACGTCGCCCCCTGGCTCAACGGCACGTTCACCCAAGCCACCGGCCGCGCCCTGTTCGCCGCCGCATCCCAGCTCATGCACCTGGCCGGATGGATGGCCCAGGACGAAGGCGACACCCCCGAACTGCGGGGCCTGGCCCAGGGCTACTACGCGCACGCCTTCCGCCTCGCCGCCGAAGCCGACGACCCCGAACTGTCGGCCACCGCCCCGCGCGGCCTGGCCGTCCAGTGCGTCGACCTCGGCTTCAGAGCCGAAGCCGTCCAGCTCGGCGAAGCCTGCGTCGACCACGGCAAACACCTCGACAACGCCCGCGCCATCGCCTACTACGAGGCAACCCTCGCCACCGCCGCGGCCCAGGACAACGACCGACACCTGGCCACCAGACACCTCGCCGCCTCCGAAACAGCCATCGGCCGCCCGGCCGCCACCCCCGGCGACTCCTGGGCGGCCCACTACTCACCCGGCCGCTGGGCCCACGAATCCGGCATGATCCTCTCCCGCCTCGGCGACCTGCCCGCCGCCGAAGAACACCTCCACCTCGCCCTCGACATCCACGGCCTCGACCGCCGCCGCACCCGCGCCATCGTCCACGCCGACCTCGCCGGCGTACGACTACGCCGCGGCAACCTCGACGGAGCCCTTGCCTCCTGGAACACCTTTCTCGACTGCGCCGACGGCATCCGCTCGGTCAAGGTCCAGGCCGCGCTGCGGGACATGCGCGTACGACTGCGCCGCTTCGAGGGAATGAGCGAAGCACAGCAGCTACGGCAGAAGGCAGCCCACCTCCATTAGCTGAAACCGTCTGGGCCTCGGCGGAATGTGACGCCAACGGACCGCCGCTGCTGCGGGGCCCCAGAATCAGAAGCGTTCTGTTTAGTCGATGGCCAGCCGTGCCCGGGCGAACACAACAGCTACCTGCGTAGTGCCTGGGAAGCAGGCCCTGCATGCAAGTCCGGGTCGCATTCCTGGCTGTTGCTAACCTTATTCTTCGTCGGCATCCCCGTAGTCGATCTGTGTGAGACGCGGTTGGGAAGTCGCGGGAGGCCCGTCGGCTTGGTTGGTGGAGTCGGGCTGTGAATGGTCCCGGGATCGAACGTAACTGACACTGCCGCGGCGCGGTACGCAGCGGCTCGGGTCGCGAATGTCGGTATCCGCTGGGTCGGCCAGGGCGCGACGCAGGAACGGGAGGATGCCGTGCTCCATGAGCGCCTTCTGCCAGGCGTCCCGGGCAAGAGCTACTTCCACCGCTCGTTGCCGTGTCTCACTGGCCTGCAAGTAGTTCAAGTCTTCGGCGAAGCTTGGGCCACGTCGCAACAGCGATCCGTTGTGCCGGGCCGTGCGAAGCAGTCTCGCCATGGCGGCGATCACCCCCACGGTGGTGAATGCCGCGAAGGCCCAGCCCGTGCTGATTGCTGCCCGGGCGACGGACGGGGCGACGTCGACCGCGCGCAGCACGACCCCGATGAGGAGGAAGAACAAGGTGAGGATGCCCGCCAGCAGCGGAGTTCGTCTTGCAGTCGTTGCAATCGACCCGGTCTTTGATGATGAGGCAGGTGTTTGGCGCGGCGTGAGCCTCATGGAAGGCCGCTTCAGCTGGCGTTCTTCCTCAGGCGGCGAGGTCGGGGCTTGGAGAGATGTGTCATACCTTGCTTCATGGACTCGCTCGTCCGAAACCCGTACCGCGTGGTGGTATTCGTGCGAGTCGTCTGCTGGAGTGCCTCTTCCCACTTGCCCTTGCCTATCGTCAGCGCCCCACGCGGGTGCCGGATTGTGCAGCTCGTGGCGGAGTCGTACGTAGTGTTGATATTCGGCCGTCGCACACGCGGCGATGGCGGTGCTAGCGCTGAGCGCCATAGTGCGCAACTGCTCCGTGTTGAGCCGCGCCTCCGCAGCGGACACCGTTCCCAGGCGGGGGCGCGTGATGCGCAACGCCTCGTCGAGGAGCTGCGAAAAATCTGCGCGGTCCTCGCTCAGCAGGTGCGAAGGCTTGGCTGCCGGCCGGATCCGTGGTGCGGCGGGCGGGCTCGGCGGGGCTTCGGGCGCCTGATGGGTATGCTGGCCCGTCTCCGGTCCGGTCTCCGACAGCTGGACGGTGGGTGAGGGGGCCGAGGTCCGGGCAGGCTCGGCGATGACAGTAGGTCGGGGGCGTCGTAGCGGGATGCCGAGAACCGCCGACGTGATGCGCCGTCCGAGCGCCATATCTTTCGGACGGACCCAGCGGGAATCCGAGACGGCGCTGTGGCTGACCCCGAGTACTGCGGCTGTGATGCGGCGTCGCTCGAAAGCTCGGGTTTTCATGCGAGCTCCTCCTGACCGCTGACGGAGTCCGGTGGCGCGATGCGCGCTCTCCTGGGCTGAGCGCCGGAGGGAGGCGCGGACTGGCCGTCGACTCGCCGCGGCTCCCCGCGCCTGGGTAGGTTCTCCGGCTCCGTGATCTCGCCGTCCGTGCGGTTGGCGTCCGCCCTCACCGCGCCGGATCGCGCTTCACTGGCTTGAGGGGAAGCGTGTGCCGCAGGCGGCATAGGCGGGGTGTCGGCCGGGCCGGCTTCGGCGTTTGTGACGGCTCCGCTGGTTGGCTGCGGCGCTCCGGCGACCGCTTCGCTGACGAACCGCAGCTGGGCCATTTGGGTCAATAGCACGGGTGCCGACGCGCCTACGGCAAAGGTCGCGTACACGCCGTCGATCTGCCCGGTCATACCGAACAGCGCTGCGGCGCCGCCTCCCATCACTGCGTGAACAACGAGTGCGATCGGATCGGCAACTGGATCGAAATAATCGCTGAACCGGAGTGTCCCGGTCCCTGTTTCAGCATCACCAGAGTGTTGACGTTGAAGGCGTCGGGCGTCCTGCCACGCCATGAGGCAGTTGTACGCATCGATGAGCCCACGCAGAGTGCCCCCTGCGGCTCCCACCAAAATCAGTATCCCGGTGCCCACAGCTCCTCCATCACACGCGGAGTCACGCCTCGCATGGAGCCTCGGGGCAAGCGTAGGGTCGGGCAGTTGCACAGCGGAAGGCCGGAGCTTCGCAGTGGACGCCGTGCCCGCTACGTGAGACTGATGGCGGCGTTGATGGTTGTGGGGCCAGGCGTGTTCGCTCTCACGCCGGCAGCGGATGCGATCTCTTCTGCCAGCTCCGTCGGCACCGGCACCCGCGACGTCACCGCATCCGTGTGGGCCGGCAACGTCAAGCTTTTCTGGAGGCAGAACCGGGCGCGAGCATCACAGATAGGAGCGCGCCATCTGGGGCGCTGCCCCAGTTCCCTACTCGAACCGCCTGACCGCTGCGGCGAGCCAACCGCTGGCCCGCGCCGTCCTTGCCATGATCTCGTCGGGCGGAGAAGACGATGACGCCCCCAGCCCTCAGCCACGGAGGGGCGCCGGAGGATTACCTGCCGCCGCTCATGGCTTCGGCGCGAGCGGCGCATGTCCAAGGGCGCCAGTCACCCGCCTCGCTCGCTGGCCACCACCCGGTCCCGGTCTGTCAGGAGCCTTGACGCGGCCGTGCTAGCTGCCAGCGGCACTGTGACAACCAGCCAGTGCCGGGACGGACGTTGGTGTTGGTCGCCGCGCCATGAGAAATCGACTCAAAAGGCACTCTCCTCTTGAGTGGCCACCGCATACATTCCCACATGCTTGGTACGGCACAGTTGGGTATCCACAACGAGAAATACGAGGGAGGTGACCACCGTCAGTCGCCCGCGGGTGCCGTTACCGGTGATGCGCCCCGTCATTAAGACCCCTGTCTGCACCGCTTTCTCGGCCATTCAAAAGAAGGAGGAATTGTGAGGCGAAAGAGCAATATGGCCGCGTTGGCTGGAACCGCCGCTTTGGCCAGCTTGTTCACCTCCGCGTCTGCCGCGTCAGCCGAGCCGGACCCTCCCGGCTGTTTCAAGGGGTATTTCTGCATGTACTCCGGGGAGAACCTGACGGGAGTGATGCTCAGCAGGACCCGTGCCAACTGGGACGGCAGCATCGGTGGCGTTCGGTCGGTCTTCAACAACGGGTACCGCCTTCCCGGCGCCGACCACGTGCAGTTCGACTATGACGCCGCCGGAACAATGTGCATCCACTACAATCCAGGCCCCGGCCAGTACAAGGTTAATTTCGCGTACCCTGTAAGGGCCGAAAAAGTGATCTGGAGAGGAGAGTGCTGACGTAGCTGGCCCACATCCGGACGGCCGCCATCTGCGGTGCTGTGTGCCTTGGCCTTGGCGACAATTGCTGGCCGGAAGGCGGCGAGTTTACCAGTACGAGACGCGATGGAACTGGTCGGGTACTTGGTCAGCACGCGGACCAAGGCGGTTCTGGCATCGCCACGTTGGTCGTCAGCAGATACACTCGCTCGCCCTCGTACCGGGCCGGCCGGTGTACTCGTCCACGCAGGCGTCGTTGACGCACCAGGCGCGCGGCCGGTCCTCGTCGGCGCGGCCGTAATTGGTGCGCTCCCCGCACACAAGGCAACGCACGTAGGCGAAATACACCGACGGGCTGCGCAGGCCCAGCACCGTCTGGGCGGTCGAGTACCACAGGCCGACGAGGTGGGCGGTCTCGCTCGCCCGGTCGCTCGCCTCGGCGTTGGGCGGGAGGGCGCGCAGTGCCTTTTCCCAAGGCTGGGCGTGCGGCGAGCCGCGCAGGTCCATGCCGAGTGCGATCGCCTCCGTCTTGATGCGCTGGGACCGGTGGACGGCCTCCAGCGGGGTCGGCGGCCGGGAGCCGGGCGGTGCGTGCCCGCCACTCTGGCGGGGCTGGCTTGTGCGCAACGCGGGGTCGTCAAGGCGCCGCAGCAGTCCCGGGCCAGCGCGGCCGTCGTCCTCGGCGTACCGGTCGAGCAGACCGCGGATTAGTTCGTCGAGTGTTGCCATGGGGCGCGATGCAGCGTCCGGGCACAACTTCACGGTGCACCGCGAGTCAGGAGGCGTTCCGCGGTGTTCCACACCTCGCAGGGCCAGGCGACGAGTGTCCCGTGGGGGGAGCACGCCGCGCACAGGGCACTCGGCGTCTCCGGAGCGGCGTGCGGCTGCGGCCGGTGGGCGTCGCGGAGGCCGGGGAGCCGCCCCTCCCATAGGTTGTACGGCTCCCAGGGGGAGCGCAGCGCGGCGCGGATGAGGGCCAGAATGGCGGTGTTGATCGTTTCGTGGGCGGTGTCCAGGTCGAACGCGGCGGGCGGGTTGTCGTCAGGTACGGGCGGCCTCCTCGGACGAGTCGGCGGGAAGGCGCGGCCGTCCGGCCGGACGGCCGCGGGGCGGTGGGGCGCTGGGGCACCGGATGCTCGCGGTCCGGGACGTGACGCGTTTGCTGATGGAGGCCGTCCGGGTCCGGCGGCCGTCACGTACCAGGGCGGCGAAACGGGGGGGCGACGCGGAAGTCGACGACGTTCCGGGCGGGGACCGTGACCCGGCCGCCCGTCTGCGGGTTGCGGGCGCTCCGCCGTTCGCGCCGCACCCGGCGGAAGGCGCCGAAGTTCGTGACCATCACCGAGTCGCCGCGCACGACGGCCCGGGTGATGACGTTGAGAACGCCGGTCAGGACGCGCTCTCGCGGACGCTGCGGGCCTTCCGCTTCGGATCGACGCTGTTACGGCCGTAGAGGAACGCGTAAAAGGGGCCGCTGTACACCAGATGGAGGTACTCGGGTGCGACGGACATGGGAACTTCCGCTTCCCGGTCGGTCACGCCAAGGAGAGCGCAGAGTACCCGGCGTTGAGTGCTAGCGGCGGTTCTCGTTGGTCGACATCCCCACGATTGCTCACCTGCCGCCGGTTTCCTTGAGGATCCTGCGGTAGGCGGCCATCCGCACCCGACAACGTGTGCGAGGGGTAGAAGATTCCCTTCGGGGGCGGTGTGCCGGTGGTTTGGGTGGTGCAGGCGGGGGCCGTCAGGCTGCCCAGGATGAGGCCCGCGGTGAAGAGGGCTGCTGCCAGGGCGGTGCGTGCGGCCCGGGGGGAGCGGAGACTCAATGTGCTGGTCAGGTGGAGGGCGTGGAGGGAATGGAGGGCTGCGGAGGCGGGTCTCTTTCGGGAGGTTGGTGGTGGGGGTGTGGAGTAGGCGGTCGAGCGGGTCAGTTGTTGTTGCAGGAAGGGCGGGTCCAGGGGCGGTACGGTCACTGACGCCTTGGTTTTGCGGTAGGTGTCGCCGGGCCACCAGCCCAGCAGCCGGGCGGGCAGTCGTTCGCGCAGGCGGGTGTCGAGGTCGGCGACGTCCTCGTACACCGCCCGGCACTTCGGGCAGCGGCGGAAGTGCGCCGCGCCGCTCTCGTCCAGCGGCGCCGCCGCGCTCAGCCCCAGCCGGGCCACCGCTTCGCGGCACTCCTGGCGGTCCAGCCGTTCCAGGTACAGGTCGGTACGGGCCTGGCGCAGCATGGACCGGGCCTGGTCGCAGCTGCCCGGCAGCAGCCGCCGGGGCACGCCGCTGATCAGTGCCGTCGCCTCCGGGCCGTCCTGCTCCACGACCAGGTGCCACAGCAGGCACCGCGCGGCGGAGGGCAGTCGCAGGAACGCGTCGGCCAACTGGTCGTCCTCGCCGATGGGCCAGGCCGCGCCCGCCGCCGTCCAGGCGCGGAAGCCGGGCGAGAGGGCCTCGGCGGCCCGGTACGAGCGGGCGATCGCCCCGGCCCGTACGTGGTCCAGCAGTTCCCGCCGCGGGGAGTCGTCGTCGCGCGGTACGACGGACACGGTGGGCGACACGAGCTGCTGGAGCAGCTGGTCGAAGGCGTAGCCGGTCAGTTCCTGCGCGTCCAGGGGAGCGGGCATGCAGGCGGCGGCATAGGCGTACACGGCCGCGTAGTGCCGGTGGTACAGCTCCCGGAAGTGCCCCACCCGGCCTCCGCGTACCGCGCGTATCAGAGCGGCGTCGGGCAGGTCGTGGCGCGGTGACCGCGGGCCAAGGAGGTCGGGCACGGAGAACACCCCTCGCTTCCGGTGACGGGCCGCCCGGGGCCGCCGGGGACGCACGCCGCTCGTACGGGCGCGGCCGGCCGCCGGGCACAGGGGCACGATGGTGCCCCGTCCATACCGGCGGACCGCGGAATCTGTCCGGAGAGGACAAGAAAAGACGCCGTTCACCGGCCGCTCCCCGCGCCGCATAGGGTGGCCGGATGCAGGAGCAGTACCGGACTCTCGCGCGCGAGGGTGTTCACGAGATCGAGATCAGCAAGTCCCGCTTCATCTGCTCGCTCGCCCCGGTGGCGACCGAGAGCGAGGCCCAGGACTTCATCGCGCGCGTCCGCAGGGAGCATCCCACCGCGCGGCACAACTGCTTCGCGTACGTCCTCGGGGCCGACGGCGGGGTGCAGAAGGCCAGCGATGACGGTGAGCCGGGCGGTACCGCGGGGGTGCCGATGCTGCAGATGCTGGTCCGCCGTGAGGTCCGGTACGTCGTCGCGGTCGTCACCCGCTACTTCGGCGGCATCAAGCTGGGCGCCGGCGGTCTGATCCGCGCGTACGGGGGTGTGGTCGGCGAGGCCCTGGACGCGCTGGGCACGGTGACCCGGCAGCGCTTCCGGCTGGTCACCGTCACGGTCGACCACCAGCGCGCGGGCCGGGTGGAGAACGATCTGCGGACCACGGGGCGCGCGGTGCGCGAGGTGACGTACGGGGCCGACGTACGGATCGAGGTGGGGCTGCCGGAAGCCGACCTGGACGCGTTCCGCGCCTGGCTGGCGGATACGACGGCGGGCACGGCGGGGCTGGAGGTGGGTGGGGAGGCGTACGGGTAGGCGTACGTGCAGGTAGGTGTACGGATTGGCGTACGGACTGGCGTACGGGTGGGCGTCCCTGGGCTTCGCCCCCGCCCCGTCCCCGGTCCTCAGCCTTGGCC